>JAQVVC010000015.1 GCA_028699175.1 Bacilli bacterium
ATAAAAATTGTATTTATGGGCTACCTCCCCACCTGTTGGTGGATCAAAATATCCTGAACCTAAATCGATGCTCCCTGTTGTAGGAACGCTAGTTTGGGTTACTACATCTGTTGCAAAACCTCCATTAGGAGATGATGTAGGATCTTTTAAAAATGTATACTTTAAATCTCCAGCTGTAAATGTATTTTCATCAATAACAACAGCCATAGCATAGGATACATTCGCACCATCTACAACATTATTTGTATGTTTTATTGTAAATGTTTTGGTTGCTTGAATTTCGGGCCCCGGAAAAATATTTGCTTCTGTTACAACGCTTCCACCATCATACACTGTTCCGATACTCCCTGATATTATTTTAACTGTTGTTGTATCTTCTTCACCGGTTAAAACCGCTGTAAAGTAGGCAAACGTTGCCCCTACCACCGCGACCAAAAGAGTTGCAATAGCAACAATTGTTAATAAAATTCTGTTTCCTTTTCCTTCTTTCATAAGTATGTCCTCCTTTACTATATTAATAATATCACTACAAATTTAAAAAATCAATATCTTTTGCTTTTTTTTAATAATTATCTATAGAATTCAATCATTTTTTATTTAATTTTGATATAAAACTTTATTTTGAGATTTATTAAATTAATCCACTTTTACATTATGATATATATTTACAACATCATCAATATCATTTAATAAATTATATAATTTATTAAATTCTTTTAAATCTTCTTCATTTAAAATGATTTCTTCTTTAGCAAACATGCCAATTTCATCAAAAGTATACTCTATATTAGGTATCATTTCTTCTAATAAATCTTTTACTTTGTTTAAATCATTAGGATTACAATAAATAGTTATTTCATTATTATTATTTTCTATATCAATAATTTCAATGCCTTTATTTAATAACTCTTCAAATATTTCATCTTCTTTATCACTTATAAATGAACATATCCCTAAATAATCATAATTATAACTAACACTATTAGTTACTCCAATTGATTTATTTACTTTATTAAATGCTGCTCTTACAAAACTTACAGTTCGATTTAAATTATCAGTTAAACATTTTATAATTAAAGTACTTGCACCAGGTCCAAATCCTTCATATGTTACTTCTTCAAGATTAGTTTCAGCATTACCTTTAGCTTTATCTATAGCTCTTTTTATAATATCACTAGGTACTTCTTCTTTTCTTGCTTTATCAATTATTCTCTTTAAAGGTAAATTAGAATCCGGATCTGGAGCCCCCCTTTTAGCAATTAAATATATTTCTTTGGCATAATTACTATACAATTTTGCTTTAGCAGCTCCCGTTTTTTTAATACTAGCTTCTCTTACAGAGTATGCTCTTCCCATAATAACACATCCTTATTTTATTTTTAAAACATTTTACAAGAATAAATAAATTCTTTAAGTAATCCTTTAGTTACTAAATTATGTTTTTTTAAATATCTTATTTGTTTTTTAATATTATATAATTCTAAATTATCTATTTTATTTTTTTTCATTAAATACTCAACAACTTTAATAACTAATGCTTTATTACTTTGTACATTAAATCTGCTTTTTAATTTATTTAATATATCTTTATCAATTATTCTTATCATCCGGTTATAATAAAAGTTATTTTTTTCATAAAAATAATAACTATAACCATCTAAATTCTTAACTGCTTTTAAGGCATCATAATAACCCGTTTTCATATTTCTAATATTAGAGTCGCGATTAAAAATTATTATCGATCCTAAACTACTTTTCGGTTTTATTTCAATAATTTCAGTATCTTGATTTGTTTTTTTCTGACTAAAACCAATCCCTCCAACTTTAATAGTATATATTTTATTACAACCGTTTTTTTCTAATAATGTAATAGGTAAATTGTTATAAAATCCCCCATCTAAATAATAATTATCATCAATAATCTTTTTAAAAGAGAAAATAGGCAAGTAACAAGATGCTAATATATATTCAGATAATTTACCTTTAGGTATTTCATCTATAGAAAGTTCTAAAGGACTTAAACCTTTTAATTTAACGGTTACTAGTCCATATTTAATCTTACTTTTTCTTATCTTATCTTCATTGATATGCTCATTAAGTGTATGTAATATTTTTGTTGTATCAATACCTTTGTTATTTAAAATCTCTTTGATATCGCTAATTGATTTCTTTAAATCAGTATATTTAAATTTATGGTCTTTATACTTATTTATAAGATTACTATCAATACCAAATAAATCAGTAGTGCTATTTAACCAAACATTTACCATTACATCTATGTCACCTTGGACTACTAAAGCTGCATTAACAGATCCAATAGAAGTGCCTGCCACCATGTGAGGTTTAATACCATTGTTTAAAAGAGCTATTATAGCACCGACTTGATAAGAACCTTTAGCACCTCCACCTTCTAGAGCTATTCCAATCATCTAAATCACCATTCCAATTAACATAAGTAATATACCAATTAATATTCCCCAAATTGAATAATTATTAAAGTTATTTTTTAAAAGTTTTAATAATTCAAAAAATACTATATATATAATCATACCTATTGTTATACTCAATACAAATCCTATTATTTCATCTGATAAAAAGTCATTAAATATATAAATAGAAAGCCCTCCTATTAAGGGAGAAATAATTAGCAAAAATATATATTTCCACATTTTATTTTTCTTAGTATCTTTTAACATTGCGGTTATTTTAATCCCAAAGGGTATATTATGAAGTGTAACTCCAAAAGCATATATTAATCCCGCTTTTAAATTAGCTTGAGTAACACTATATATTCCTGCTCCTTCAATTATGTTATGAATAATTATTGCTATCGAAGTCATTACTCCAACATGAACTAAATTATTTTTTTTATTATCATTATGATGAGGTATGAATTTATCTAAAACATATAATATTCCTAAACCAATTATTATTCCTAATATTATTTTTAAAAATTTATTAATAGAAAATAATTTTATACTTTCTGGTAATATATCAATAAAAACTAAAAGAATTAAAACTACAAAACTAATCCCCACACTAAAACTAATCAATTTTTTTTGATTTTTAGAATATAAAGAAATAAAAGCACCTAATAAAAAAAACAAACCCACGAATAATGTAATCAATAGTTCAATCATTTTATCACCAAATTTATTTTATCAAATAGATGTCATAAAATCTATATTAATAAAGTCTTTTTGAACTTTCCGCATTTATATTATAATTAGAAAATTCTTTTTTTAAAAATAATGGATATGCTGCTGCTGCAATCATAGTAGCATTATCAGTACAATATTTCATTTTTGGTATTGATAATTTAATATTATTTTCTTCAGCTAATTTTTTCATTTCTGCTCTTAAAAAATTATTAGCGCTTACTCCTCCTGCTATTATTAATCTTTTTGAATTGGTTTTTTTGATAGCAAGGCGAGTTTTTCTAACTAATTGATCAATAGCTGCTTTTTGAAATGAAGTAGCTAAATCATTTTTATTTATTATATTACCTTTTTGTTTTTCATTATGAATTAAATTTATAACTGCACTTTTTAACCCACTAAATGAAAAATTTAATTCATCATTGTTCATTACTATAGGTAATTTATACGTATCTTTTCCTTCTAAAGCACGCTTTTCGATTGAAGGGCCACCAGGATAAGGTAAATCTAATACTTTTGCAACTTTATCATATACTTCCCCGATTGCATCATCTAAGGTAGAACCTAAAACATTAAATATATAATCACCATCTATTAATACTAATTCCGTATGACCACCACTAACTATTAAAGCTAGAAGTGGAAATTCCATGGGTTCATTTAAGTTGTTACTATAAATATGTCCCGCGATGTGATGAACTTTTATTAATGGTTTATTATAAACAAATGATATGGTTTTAGCAAATTCTAAACCTACTAATAAACTTCCTAATAAGCCTGGTGCATATGTAACTGCAATAGCATCCATATCTTCTAATTTCAATGCTGTTTTATTAAATAAATCCTCTAAAACAAGAGTGAAATTTTCAGTATGCATCCTACTAGCAATTTCAGGAACAACCCCACCATAATTAACATGAGTATCAATTTGAGTTAATACTGTAGTTGCGATATCAATATTACCATTTTTAACAATTGATATACTAGTTTCATCACAACTTGATTCAACACCTAATATATATATATCTTTATTTCTTTCCATCACAATACCACTTTCATTTCCATAATAATTTTTACGAATATTTATAGTATTAAAACTAAATTTTTTATATAAATTAATAGCCGATAGATTACTTTCTTTTACTTCTAATATTATTTTTTTATTAAAATTTTCTAATAAATTATTAATTAAAAATGATGCGATATGATTATTTCTTTTTTCTTTTGATACTATTAAATTAATAATTTCGATATATTCAATGTTATTTAAGTAATGTAAAAATCCAACTAATTTGTTTTTTTCTTTATATACGATAATATTTTCATATTCAGGTAAGTTATTTATATTAAATAATTCTTTAAATTTAGGGTTAAGTTCGACGCCTAAATCAATTATATCTTTAATATCTTTTGATTGATATGTACTTATCATTTCAAAACCTCTATTTCTTTAACATAGATTGGTTTTACATTATGAGGATTCAGAGTATCAAAATCTTTTAAAAATAAAGCAATTTTTTCAATATCTAAAACCCCATTATCAATATTAATTTCGTTAATATAGTTATTATCAAATTCTTCTTTTGATAAATATTTGATCTGTGAAATATTTTTATTATTTTTATAAATAGCAAAATATACTCCTTTATTATCTTTTATAGAAACTATCTTTCTTTTTAAAATATTATTTGAAATAGCAAGAGCATCAATACTAGTTATTGTTTTAATATTAATTTTAAGTGTGTAAGCTAAAGTTTTAGCTACAATAACTCCTAATCTAACTCCAGTAAAAGATCCAGGACCATTTATAACTATTATTTCATTTATATTATGTATGTCTAAATTATTTTCTTTTAATATAGATTCTATAGATGGTATTAAGAATATACTATGACTTTTATCGGACTTTATTTCTTTAATAGCTATTTTTTTATTATTTTTTAATAAGCCAATTGTTATTAGATAATTATAGGTACTAATAAAGAGGGTATTCATATTTATCACTTCCAAATCTATTATATTATACAACATTATTTCAAGAAAAAAAGTGCTTTTATACACTTAAATTACAGAATTTATTAAATCTTCGTATTTTTCTCCATACGGTATTAATTTAATGATTCTGGTATTTTCATCAATAATAATAAATTTAATATCTAATCTTTCTTTTGGTAAATAATCCCCAATTAAATCCGACCATTCAATTAAACAAATACCATCTTTATTAAAATAATCATTTATACCAATAGTATCATTATCTTTTTCTATCCGATATGCATCCATATGATATAGTGGTATTTCACCACTTAAATATTCTTTAATTATATTAAAGGTTGGGCTTGTAATAGTTTCTTCAATACCTAATGATTTAGCAAAGCCTTTTACGAAAACAGTTTTGCCACTGCCAAGTTCTCCATTTAAACAAATTACCATTCCAGGGAACCCTTCAGATTCGATATTTTCAGCTAATTCCATTGTATCTTCTATACTTTTAGAAGTATATTTATAATTCATTTATCTCACCCTTAATACATTATATATAATATTATTACTTAAGTAAATACTAAAAAACTTTATTTGAATAAAATTCTGGTTGACAAGTTAAATTAATCCCTAAATTTTTTAATGCTTTTAAATCCCCATTATGGATAATATATGTTGCATGAGCATCACAATTATTAAGTTTAACAATATTTTGCATTGCTTTTTCAATAATAGGGTTAGTAACTGAACAAATAGATAGTGCTATTAATACTTCTTGAAGTGATAATTGACTTTCTTCTCTACGTAATTTTAATATCGGTTCTAAAACTGTAGGACTTAACAAATTAATTTCATCTGGTATTTTAGTTAAAATTTTCATAGCATTAATTATTAAACTACTTGAAGGACTAAGTAAATCAGTTTGCTTACCAGTTATTATTTTACCATTAGGCAATTCTAAAGAAAGAACGTGTCTTTTTTCTTTTTCGCTTTTTTGTAAAGCCGGCTTAACAACTCTTAAATAATACTCATCTATTTCAAGTTCATTTAAAAGCATTTTAATTTTATTAACCGGTTCATTATCATTTATTCCCAATTTATAATTTGCTTGTTCAGAATAATATCTTCTTACTATTTCTTTTTTAGATGCCTCTATAACTACATCCATATTTTTTATACAAGACGCAACAGTATTTATACCCATGTCAGTAGGAGAAAAATATATTTCTTTATCCCATATTTTATTTAAAATAGTCTTTAAAATAGGAAAGGTTTCAATATCTCTATTATAATTAATGGCTTGAATTCCATACTTTTCTAAATGATATGGATCAATAATATTGATGTCTTTAATATCGGCTGTAGATGCTTCATAAGCTAGATTAATCGGATGTTTTAAAGGTAAATTCCAAACGGGAAAGGTTTCGTATTTAGCATAGCCAGCGTTAATGCCTCTAATATGCTCATGATATAACTGACTTAAACAAGTTGCTAATTTACCAGAACTTGATCCTGGACCATTTACTAGTATTATTTTTTTTGTGGTTTCAATATAAGAATTTGCACCGTAACCTTCTTCACTAACAATAGCATTTACATCTAGAGGATACCCTTTAGTCGGAGTATGAATATAAGTCTTAATATTTTGCCTTTTTAATTTTTTAATAAATTTATCAACAATAGGTTGGCCTTCATATAGAGTTATTACTACACTATTAACACTAAATCCCATTTCCGTTGATTTATTAATTAAATTCAATATTTCATTATCATAGGTAATTCCATATTCTCCTCTTAATTTATTTTTCTCAATATCTTCGGCTTTTATACAATAAATAATTTCAATATCTTTTTTTAACTTCAAAAGAATATCTACTTTAGCATCTTTTTCAAAACCAGGAAGCACTCTTGAGGCATGGTTATCAGAAAATAATTTACCCCCAATTTCTAAATATAACTTATCAAATAATTTTAATCTTTCTTTAATTTTTTTTGTTTGCAATTCAATATATTTTAAATTATCAAAACCTTTTTTCAAAGTTACCACCTCTACCATTATAATAATAGCAAAAAAAAACACATTTGTTGTGTTAAATCATAAAATTATTAAAATTATTATCTAAAGGCTAGATATATTAACGAAAATCGATGTCAATTCAAATTGTTAAGTTGACACTTAAATTACATAAATTAAACCAAAAAAAAATATTGGCAACTACCTATTTTCGCGAATCACTATCGTCGGCGTATAAGTGCTTAACTTCTCTGTTCGGGATGGGAAGAGGTGTATCCACTTAGCTATCGTCACCAATAAACTTATTTTGTTCTTTAAAAACAAGATAATGTAACTCATCAAATCATATTTATGATTAAATCCTCGATCTATTAGTACTAGTCAGCTCAACGTATCACTACGCTTCCACCTCTAGCCTATCAACCTCGTAGTCTACAAGGGATCTTACTATTAAAAATATGGGAAAACTCATCTTGAAGGGGGCTTCCCGCTTAGATGCTTTCAGCGGTTATCCCATCCATACATAGCTACTCTGCAATGCAACTGGCGTTACAACAGATACACCATAGGTATGTCCAATCCGGTCCTCTCGTACTAGGATCAGCTCTCCTCAATTTTCCTGCGCCCACGACGGATAGGGACCGAACTGTCTCACGACGTTCTGAACCCAGCTCGCGTGCCACTTTAATGGGCGAACAGCCCAACCCTTGGAAGTGAATCCACCTCCAGGATGTGACGAGCCGACATCGAGGTGCCAAACACCACCGTCTATGTGAACTATTGGGTGGTATCAGCCTGTTATCCCCAGGGTAACTTTTATCCGTTAATCGACGGCAATTCCATATTCAACCGCCTGTTCATTATGCCCTGCTTTCGCACCTGCTCGACTTGTAGGTCTCACAGTCAAGCTCCCTTATGCCATTACACTCTATGAATGATTTCCGACCATTCTGAGGGAACCTTTGGGCGCCTCCGTTACTTTTTGGGAGGCGACCGCCCCAGTCAAACTGCCCACCAGACACTGTCCTCCAGCCAGATAATGGCTGCAAGTTAGAAATCAAACAAAGTAAGGGTGGTATTCCAAGGGCGACTCCGTATAAGCTAGCGCTTACACATCATAGTCTTCCACCTATCCTCTACATACTTTACCTGATTTCAATATCAAGCTACAGTAAAGCTCCATGGGGTCTTACCGTCCTGTCGCGGGTAACCTGCATTCTCACAGGTATTAAGATTTCACCGAGTCTATGGTTGAGACAGCTCCCAGATCATTACGCCTTTCGTGCGGGTCAGAACTTACCTGACAAGGAATTTCGCTACCTTAGGACCGTTATAGTTACGGCCGCCGTTCACTGGGGCTTCAAATCAATGCTTCACTGTTATCGACTTACGTCCAGTTAACAAATCATCTTAACCTTCCAGCACTGGGCAGGCGTCAGCCCCTATACATCAGCTTACGCTTTAGCAGAGACCTGTGTTTTTGGTAAACAGTTGCCTGGGACAATTCACTGCGGGTCTCCGAAGAGACCTCCCCTTATTCCGAAGTTACGGGGTCATTTTGCCGAGTTCCTTAACCATAGTTCTCTCGCTCACCTTAGAATTCTCTTCTTGACCACCTGTGTTGGTTATGGGGTACAGGTACATATATGATATCTTTAGAAGTTTTTCTTGGAAGCTTAGCGTCAGAAGACTTCAGTTCCCGTGGGAACCTTCGCCATCATGTTTCGGTTTATATAATGTCGCGGATTTTCCAACGCATTAACCTACGCACTTAGACCAAAATCCAATAATTGGCCCTTCTTAGCTTTCTTCGTCACTCCATCAGTCATATAAGTAGTACAGGAATATAAACCTGTTGTCCATCGACTACGCCTTTCGGCCTCGCCTTAGGTCCTGACTAACCCAGGGAAGACGAACTTTACCCTGGAAACCTTGGTCAATCGGTGGGAAGGATTCTCACCTTCCTAACGTTACTCACGCCGGCATTCTCACTTCTAAACGCTCCAATAGTCCTCACGATCTATCTTCAGTGCATTTAGAACGCTCCCCTACCATTTATACAAAAGTATAAATCCGCAGCTTCGGTAATATGTTTAGCCCCGGTACATCTTCGGCGCAGAATCACTCGACTAGTGAGCTATTACGCACTCTTTAAAGGGTGGCTGCTTCTAAGCCAACCTCCTAGCTGTTCGTGCAATTCTACATCCTTTTCCACTTAACATATATTTTGGGACCTTAGCTGGCGGTCTGAATTGATTTTCTCTCGCGAACGGACTTATCACCCGCCCACTGACTCCTTTACTAACTAGCTTGGCATTCGGAGTTTGATTACAGTCAGTACCCCTAGATGGGGCCATCCCGTATTCAGTGCTCTACCTCCAAGTAGCATCATAAAAGGCTAGGCCTAAACCTATTTCGGGGAGAACCAGCTATCTCCGAGTTCGATTGGAATTTCACCACTAGCCACAAGTCATCCAAAGACTTTACAACGTCTCCTGGTTCGGTCCTCCATAAGGTATCACCCTTACTTCAACCTGCTCATGGCTAGATCACTCGGTTTCGGGTCTACAGCATAGTACTAAAGCGCCCTATTAAGACTCGCTTTCGCTTCGGCTCCGCGTATTCCGCTTAACCTTGCACTATACCGTAACTCGCCGGCTCATTCTGCAAAAGGCACGCTCTCACCCATTAACGGGCTCGAACTTCTTGTAAGCACATGGTTTCAGTGTCTATTTCACTCCCCTCCCGGGGTTCTTTTCACCTTTCCCTCACGGTACTTGTTCACTATCGGTCAATAGAGAGTATTTAGCCTTACGGGATGGTCCCCGTAGATTCCGACAAGATTTCGCGTGTCTCGCCGTACTCAGGATCCACTAAAGAGATCACTAGATTTCGCTTACGGGGCTTTCACCCTATCCTGCTATCTTTTCCAAAATATTCAGCTATCTAGTAATTTTGTAACTCCGTATATAGTGTCCTACAACCCCAGTCCTAAGACTGGTTTGGGCTGTTACCTTTTCGCTCGCCACTACTAAGGTAATCGATTTTTCTTTCTCTTCCTTCTGGTACTAAGATGTTTCAATTCCCAGAGTTGCCTCCTCTAGAGCTATGTATTCACTCTAGGGTACTTGCATGTTAATACAAGTGAGTTCCCTCATTCGGAGATCCCCGGATCAAAGCTTGCTTACAGCTCCCCGAGGCATATCGTAGTTTGCCACGTCCTTCATCGACTTCTATTGCCAAGGCATCCACCATGTGCCCTTATTAATTTAACCACCAATTGTATCTTATAGATACATTTTTTTTGATTCTAATTTGATGAGTTTGAGATCTTAATGTCTAATTTCCGGACAGAAATTAGACTACTCAAATTTACATTATCTAGTTTTCAAAGAACAAAATTGAGAGAATGATCTCTCAAAACCAAGTAAAATGGGCTTATAAGTAGTCTTACAAGAACTTTTAGCAAATAAATGCTCAAACCCCGAAGTTCTTATACGGTTTGTTTTCTATTTCGATTACTCCATAGAAAGGAGGTGATCCATCCCCACGTTCTCGTAGGGATACCTTGTTACGACTTTACCCCAGTCACCTATCCTACCCTCACCGGCTCCTTCCCTTACGGGTTAGGCTACCGACTTCAAGTATTACAGATTCCCATGGCATGACGGGCGGTGTGTACAACACCCGGGAACGTATTCACCCCGACATTCTGATTCGGGATTACTAGCGATTCCAGCTTCATGGAGTCGAGTTGCAGACTCCAATCCGAACTGAGACCGACTTTAAGAGATTAGCTTCACATCACTGTGTTGCGACTCGTTGTATCGGCCATTGTAGCACGCCTGTAGCCCTAGATGTAAGAGGCATGATGATTTGACGTCATCCTCACCTTCCTCCGGCTTACACCGGCAGTATCTTTAGAGTTCTCAACTAAATGTTAGTAACTAAAGACGAGGGTTGCGCTCGTTGTTGGACTTAACCAAACATCTCACGACACGAGCTGACGACAACCATGCACCATCTGTCACCCGGATAACCTCCACTATATTTCTATAGCTTTGCCGGGGATGTCAAATCTAGGTAAGGTTCTTCGCGTATCTTCGAATTAAACAGCATGCTCCACCGCTTGTGCGGGTGCCCGTCAATTCCTTTGAGTTTCAGCCTTGCGACCGTACTACTCAGGCGGAGTACTTAATGTGTTAACTTCAGCACCGGTAACCCGACACTTAGTACTCATCGTTTACGGCGTGGACTACTAGGGTATCTAATCCTATTTGCTCCCCACGCTTTCGTCCCTGACCGTCAGTAATGGCCCAGCAAGTCGCCTTCGCCACTGGTGTTCCTTCTAATATCTACGCATTTTACCGCTACACTAGAAATTCCACTTGCCTCTACCATACTCTAGCCTATCAGTTTATAGAACGAACTGGGGTTGAGCCCCAGGCTTTAATTCTATACTTAATAAACCGGCTGCGGACGCTTTACGCCCAATAAATCCGGATAACGCTCGCTCCCTACGTATTACCGCGGCTGCTGGCACGTAGTTAGCCGGAGCTTTCTTGAATGGTACCGTCAAATAAGAAGCATTTCCTCTTCTTACCTTTCTTTCCAAACAACAGAGTTTTACAATCCATAAGACCGTCATCACTCACGCGGCATTGCTCGTTCAGGGTTTCCCCCATTGACGAATATTCCTAACTGCTGTCTCCCGTAGGAGTCTGGGCCGTGTCTCAGTCCCAGTGTGGCCGATCAACCTCTCAGTTCGGCTACGCATCGTTGCCTTGGTAGGCCATTACCCCACCAACAAGCTAATGCGCCGCAGGCCCATCTCTAAGCGAAGCTTTAAGGGCTTCTTTAATCCATAGATCACATTCGGTATTAGCAATCGTTTCCAATTGTTATCCCCATCTTAGAGGTAGGTAACCCACGTGTTACTCACCCGTTTGCCACTAAGGGAAAATTCCAAATCTAACAAATTAGGCTTCTCGAGCAAGCTCTTAAAGATTCATATGTTATCAAAGGATCCCTTCGTTCGACTTGCATGTCTTAGGCATGCCGCCAGCGTTCATCCTGAGCCAGGATCAAACTCTCAAAAAAAAACAATTTTGATTTTAAGTTTAATCTGACTACTCAAATTGACATTTTACTTAGTTTTCAAAGATCATTAAGCGTCACTTATAATCTTGACGCACTAGTAATATAACAAACCTTTTAATTTAAGTCAACTGTTTTTTTCTTTTTTTCGACAAAATTCAAAATTTGTTATATTTCTTATAATTGCAAGAGTTTTCATACTTTTTCACTCCGCATATTAAGTATTATATGCTTAAATTCGTAAAATTACTAGTGTTTTATTACATTTTAACGAAAAAAACGCCCAGTTTACAACATTCAAGCGCTTTTTTTATAAATTTTCTGATATTTTGATATATTTTGTATAATATTTTGATATAACTTTCTTATTAAATGGCCCTACTTCAGCTCGCTTCATGTTAATTAACTCAGTAAGCTCACTGCGAAGTATTTTATCCAAGTCCTCAGAATATTTCATAATTGTTTTATGATATTTATATTCATTGCGATCTAAAACTTTAAAGGCACCATCGGGGTATACTTTTAAATCTAGATCATAATCTATAAATTTTATAATGCCATCATCTATTAAACATGGGGATGCAATATTACCTTTATAGAATAAACCGCTTTTTTTAAATTGAGCAAATACATTAAACCATCTTTTAGTATAAAAGAAAATAATTGCGGTTTCTTTTGAAGTATGAGATTTACCATTTTTTTCTGTTATTAATACCTTATTGTTACCACATATTAATAAATCATCAGTAATATCAAGTATTATTGCTTCATTCCAAGTTCTATGGATTTTGCCATTATGTTTGTAACAGTGTATTTCAAGTCTGTCACCAACTTTTAGCTTTTCCATAATAACCTCTTTCTTTATAAATTATATCTTAAATATAATATAAACACAAAACTTTTTTGTTATTATTAATTTAATCTAATAGAATTTTTTTCTTCTAGACAAGCAAGTTTGCCAGTTCCAATATATTCTAAAGTTGCTCCACCGCCTGTTGATTTAAAGTAAAACTTATCTATCTTAAAATGATCAGCACTAGCAAGAGCATCGCCTCCGCCTAGAATTACATCGGCATTTGATTGACTACAAATATTTAATATATTTTCAGTTCCAAATTCAAAACGATTATCTTCATACATACCTACAGTACCATTTATAAATATGGTTTTAGAAATTTTTATATACTTTTCAAACAATTCAATTGTTTTAGAACCGATATCATATACACAATCTTCACTTGTTATTTCATTAATATTTTTGGTCATGATATTATTTTGATTTTCTACAATTGTATCAATCGGCATAATTATCTTACTAGAATATTGATCTAAAATTTTCTTAACTTCTTCTATACATTCTTTGCTAACTAATGATCTTCCCATTTCATTATTTATACTCAAAAAAGTATTAGCTATTCCTCCTCCTAGTAATAGATAATCACATTTATCTAATATATTAGGTATAATATTTATTTTATCTGTTGCTTTAACACCACCCATGATAACTATAAATGGAGATTTCGGATTTGCTAAAATATTTAAATTATTAAGTTCTTTTTCTATTAAGAACCCAATACCGTTATCAATATATTTAGTTATAGCGCAGTTTGAAGCGTGTTTTCTATGCGTATTACCAAAGGCATCATTTATAAAAACATCTCCTAAAGAAGCCCAATATTTTGCCAATTCCTCATCATTATTACTTTCTTTTTTATCTATTATATCTTCGAAACGAGTATTTTCTATTAATAATACATTCCCTGATTTCATTTCTGATATTAATCCTTCTAATTCTTTCCCCCTAGTATTTTGAGAAAAGTATAATAATATATTATCAGGAAGTAATTCTCTTAGTCTTTCATAAACAACTTTTAAAGATTTATCTTTTTTATCTTCTTCAGTTTTCACTTTCCCTAAATGACTCATAATAATTACTTTAGCGTTATTTTTAATTAAATAATTTATAGTAATTAATGAAGCTATTATTTTATCGTCATTTAATATTTTACCCTCCTTAATCGTAACATTTAAATCACATCTAACAATTACCTTTTTATTATTTACATCAAATTCCGTTATATGTTTCATACAATCACCTTATCAATATTATATAAGATTATATATCCTATTACAAATTTTTTCAAACAAAAAGAGAAGATTTATACTATCTTCTCTACATTATTTAATTCATTAATTGAAATTGTATGTGTATAATTTTCATATTTTACTTTAGCATTTGTTACTAAATTAATCCAGTGTGGTCTAGCTATTTTATAACCGTTTTCATAAACAGGGCAATATACTCTACCAATATCAGAAAGTGTAGTTAAACCTTTACCATAATAATTTCTTGACATTAATCTAACATAACTTAGTACTCCTTGTTCAATATTATTATGTTTAATTAAACCGTTACTACTCATACCGCCATAAACATTATTATATTTTAACATAAATTTAACTTTATAATATCCTGATTCGGCAGCTCCAATACTTAATAAAGTTACTTGATCCACGTTTGTATATATAGATGAATAATAAATTATTAAATTTTCAATATATTCAGCATTACCATAATAAGGTCGATATGTTATTTTTCTAAGCTTACTATTTGAATTATTTAAATCATAAAAATATTCAATAAGACCATATTCAAAACTTGAATAAGTATTTAGATTTCCATTTTCATCTTTTAAATTACCTATATTGGTATATTCAAATATTTGATTATCATTTCTTAAATATAAATCACTAATTACATCTTCATAGTTATAATCAAATAATTTACTAAAAAATATAATTGTATCCTTATATAAATTTAAATAATAGTTTATATCTAAAATTATTTCTTCTTTTTCTTCAAATACATCATTTGGCAAAATGCTTAATTTTGGATTTGATGAAGTACTTAATTTTGGAGATTGATAACCTAATTGCTTACTGAGGGGTATCACCTCAAAAGAACTATCTGTTAAAACTTCTGAATTAGTCCTTGATCCTATAGTAAGTACAAATATTAATAAAATTAAAACACACAATACAATGTTAAATATCTTCACTGAAGATACTCTGTTTTTCATTTTTGTTCCCCTCCCCAGACGAACGAATTATATTCTATCATATAATGGTCATAAAAGTCAAATTCCATTCATTAAACCTTTTAAATAAAAGAAAAAAGAGCATTTAGCTCTTTAAATTACTCTTTATTTTAATTAATAATTCTTCATCATTAATCTCTTCTATATATAGCTTATCTGCTTCTTTTA
>JAQVVC010000059.1 GCA_028699175.1 Bacilli bacterium
AAGAAATTAAAGAGAAATGGTATTAAATGTATAATATTTGATTTAGATAATACACTAGCTCCTATTAATGTAAAAAGCCCTAGTAAAAAAGTAAAAGATTTAATGGAAGATTTAAAAGAATTAAAATTAAAACTTATTATTATGTCAAATTCAACTAAAAAAAGAGTTGAACCTTTTAAAGACATCTTATGTATTGATTCATCTTATTTATCTTTTAAACCTCTTAAAAAAAGATATAAAAAAATAATTAAAATATATGGATTTAAAGATACCGAAATAGCTTGTATTGGTGATCAATTATTAACTGATATATGGGGGGCAAATCGCATGGATTTTACAAGTATATTAATAAATCCAATTGGAATACTCGATTTTGCTCCCACAAAAATAAATAGATTTGTTGAAGAAACTATCTATAATTATTTAGAAAAAAAAGATTTATTAAAAAAAGGTGATTACTATGAATAAGATTTGTTACGGTTGTGGTTTAAAATTACAGGGTGAATTTTCTGATAAGCCAGGATATATACCTCAAAGTAAAAATGATTCACCTTATTGCCAAAGATGTTTTAAAATTATTAATTATGGAGAAAATAAAAATATTAATCTTCCTAAAGAATCAAAAAAAATCATTAAAGAAATAAATAACGATGATAAGTTTGTTATTTTTTTAACTGATTTTTTGTCTTTAAATACTGAAGTTATAAATCTATTTAAATCAATTAAAAAAGATAAATTATTATTAATTTCAAAATATGATATTATTCCTAAAAGTATTAAAGAAAAAACAATTATAAATTATTTAAAAAATTATTACAAAATAGCAAGTGATATTAAATTTATTAGTAGTAAAAAAAATTATAAAGTTGATGAGTTAATAAATTATTTATCTAAAAAAAGGATAAACTATACTTATATGGTTGGTTTATCAAATAGTGGTAAAAGTTCTTTAATTAATAAGTTAATTGATCTTAATAAATTAAAATTAAATAAAGTTACTACGAGTAATATCCCTAATACAACAATGGATTTTATTAGAGTTAAATTAAATGATAATTTAACTATTATTGATTCACCAGGATTTATAATTAATAGTTACTATAATGACAATATAATTAAAAAACCTATTAAACCCATAACTTATCAAATGAAAAAAAATGAAACTTTAAAAATTGAAGATCTTTATTTAAATTTTAGTGAAAATACATCGGTTACTTTATATTTAGGTTCTAATTTAAATATCAAAAAATATTATAAGAATATTAATTTTAACGATGAAATAAATATTGAAAGTAATAGCGATCTAATAATAAAAGGAATGGGATTTCTTAATATTAAAAATAGGTGTAATATTAAATTTCATAATTTATTAAATTATGAAATAAGAGAAAGTATTTTTGGAGTAAACTATGAATAAAATAAAAATAATGAGTGAAAACTTAGCTAATAAAATTGCGGCTGGGGAAGTAGTAGAACGAATCTCTAATGTAGTTAAGGAACTAGTTGAAAACAGTTTAGATGCGGGAGCTAAAAACATTAAAATTGAATTAATTAATTCCGGAACCAAAATGATTAAAGTAATTGATGATGGATCAGGAATGAATAATATTGATGCTAGAAATGCTTTTTTAAGACACGCAACTAGTAAAATATATAAAGAAGATGATTTATTTTTTATTAATTCTTTAGGATTTAGAGGCGAAGCATTACCTTCAATAGCAAGTGTTTCGAAAGTGACCTTATCTACTAGTCAAGGTGATCAAGGAACAACAATTAAAATAAGTGGTGGAAAGTTTGAAGAAGAATTTGTTAGTGATGCTAGATGCGGAACCATAATTGAAGTTAATGATTTATTTTATAATACTCCGGCAAGATTAAAATACTTAAAAAGTGAGCAAACTGAATTAGCAAACACAACTAATTATATTGAAAAATTAGCATTATCATATAATAGTGTAGCTTTTGAATTAATAAATAATCATAATACCATTATTAAAACAAGTGGGCAAAACAATTTACTTAAAACAATCCATGAAATATACGGTTTAGATATAAGTAAAAATATGCTTGAATTAAAAGGATCAAATAATGATTTTGATATCTATGGTTATATTTCTAAACCATCAATATTAAAATCAACTAGAAATTATATAACCACAATTGTTAATGGTCGAGTAGTTAAAAATTTAGCATTAAATAAAATAATTAATGATGCTTATCATACATATAAACCAGATAATAAATATCCCATTATAATTTTATTAATCGAAACGGATCCCACTTTAATTGATGTAAATATTCATCCTACTAAACAAGATATTAAATTTAGTAAAATAAATTCCTTAGAAGATTTAGTATTTAGTAGTATTAAAGATACTTTATATAATTCATTATTAATACCTAAAATAGAAGTTAAAACTAAAGATTATAATAATGAAATAAAAATAAAAACTTCATATCCAGAAATAGAAAAACCAAATGAAGAAGTAAATGAAGTTCAAGAAAGTTTTAATTTTAAAGAAGAAAATAATAAAATCATTAAAGAATTAGAGTTATATCCTTGTGGTTTAGTATTTGGTACTTATATAGTAGCTCAAAATGATAATGCTATGTATTTAATTGATGAGCATGCTGCTCAAGAAAGAATTAATTATGAAAAAATATTAAAATATCTTTCTCAAAAAGAAATAAATACCATTGCTTTATTAATACCAATTAATATTGAATTATCCCCAAGTGATTATTTATTATTTAACGAAAATAAACATCTTTTAGAAAATATGGGTTTTATTATTGATGAAATAGGAATCAATACGATAACAATAAAAACTCATCCAATATGGTTAATTTCTGGATATGAAATAGAAACGATAAATAAAATAATTGAATTAGTTATTAATTTACCTAAAGATTTTGACATGTTAAAATTTAATGATAAATTAGCTGCAACTGCAGCTTGTAAAGCGAGTGTTAAAGGTAATACTAATATAACTTTTGAAGAAATGGAAAGTATTTTATCTAATCTAGTAAAATGTGATAATCCATATAATTGTCCTCATGGAAGACCAACAATAATATCTTTTACTAAATATGAATTAGAAAAAATGTTTAAAAGAGTGATTAATTAATGATAATAACAATAGTAGGTCCTACTGGAGTAGGTAAAACAAAATTAAGTATCAAACTAGCTAAAAAATATAATGCTGAAATCATTAATGCTGATAGCACCCAAATTTATCAAGAAATGAATATTGGAACTGCTAAAATAACTAATTTAGAAGGTATAACTCATCATTTATTAAATATCAAAAATTTTAATGAAGAATACACCGTATATGATTTTCAAAAAGATGGTAGATTAATTATAAACAATATTTTAAAAAAAGGTAAAAATATAATTATAGTAGGAGGAAGTGGTCTTTATATTAGCGCTTTATTATATGATTACAAGTTTAATAAAGAAGATAACAATAATTTATTAAATATATCAACAAATGAAATGTATAATGAATTATTAAACAATAATATTAAAATAGATAAAAATAATAACCAAAGAATTATTAGGTTATATAATAAACATATTTTAAATAAAGAACCAATTACTATAAAAGAAGGAAACAAATTATTATATAATACTTTAATAATTGGACTTACAACAAACCGAAATATTTTATATCAAAAAATAAATAATCGGGTTGATGAAATGATTAAAGCTGGTTTATTAGAAGAAGTAAGATATTTATTTAATAAATATCCACAAAGTAAACAATTAAAAACAACAATTGGATATAAAGAATTTATTAACTATTTTAATCAAACCCAAACAATAGAAGAAGTAATTGAAAAAATAAAACAAAATAGCCG
>JAQVVC010000060.1 GCA_028699175.1 Bacilli bacterium
TGTTATTTAAAAAACTAAATGCAACAAATTTTATTTATTGCATTTAGTTTGAAATTCAACTAAAAATAATATTTTGAAGAGAAAAAGAACTATTTATATCTTTTTTTTTATATGTTATATTATTTATGGGTGAAAATATGTTTAATATAATAAAAACATTAATAAAAAATAATTTTATTATTTTATTAACAATAATTACTGGTTTAATAATTATTAATTTAATATATTATTTACAAGAAGTTGCCCCTTTTGGTAATAATTCTTTATTACAAATAGATTTTTTTCACCAATATGCTCCTATGTTAGGAGAATACTATGATCGAATTAAAAACGGTCTTAATTTAGTTTATTCATTTAATTCAGGTTTAGGATTGCCATTATTTAGAAATTTCTTAAATTATTTATCTAGTCCATTTAATTTAATAATATTATTATTTGATAGAAATAATCTTTTAATGTCTTTTTCGTTAATAATTGGTCTTAAAGCAGTTTTCGCATCAACAACAATGGTTTATTTTTTAAGTAAAAAATTTACATCTACTAATTTAGCTTTAATACCTTTATCTATTTTATATGGATTTTGTGCCTATTTTACTGCTTATTATTGGAATATAATGTGGCTAGATGGAATGGTATTCTTACCTTTAATAATTCTAGGTATTGAAAATATAATTGATAAAAATAAATTTTTATTATATATAATTACACTTGCTTTAATGATTATCTGCAATTATTTTATAGCTTATATGATTTGTATTTTTTCAGTATTATATTTTATAACTTATTTAATTATTAAAACTGAAAAATTTAATATTAAAATTATTTTAAAAAAATGTCTGAGTTTTGGAGGCGCATCAATATTAAGTGCAGGTTTAACTGCCGTTTTAATATTACCACTATTCCTTGGAATTAGTTCGATTAGTGCAACTTCAGATTCGTGGCCAACTAGTCAATATTATGCTTTTACATTTTGGGAATTTTTAGCTAATCATTTTTCGGGTGTAGGAAGTACTGTTTTAGCTTCTGGAGTATCTAATGCTGCTAATATTTCTACTGGTATTTTTTCTATTGCATTATTATTTTTATTTATAATTAACCCTAAAATTAAATTAAAAATTAAAGTTTCTTATTTATCTTTATTATTAATTTTAGTATTAAGTTTTTTTCTTGCTCCTCTAGATTTTATTTGGCATGGATTTCATGTTCCTAATGATCTTCCATATCGATACTCTTTTATATATTCTTTTATATTAATTATTATTTGTGCTTATTCTTTATATTATATAAAACATGTTAAAATTAAATATGCTAGTATCGTTTATTTATTATTAATGGTTTTTATTTCATTATTATACTTTTTAAAATATGATAATATTAATAATTCTATGATTGTATTAAATTTTTTACTTATTACCTTATATTATATATTATATATTTTATATAAAAATTATCCTAAAACTGCAAATAAGATACCGTATTTAATGATTTTATTAGTAATTTTAGAATGTTCTATATGCATTAATAATAATTGGGAAAATAAACAAGATATTAATAATTTTTATCAAGAATATGACACATTTAAAGAAGCGTTAGAATTTGTAGAAAAAGATAAAGATAATCCCTTATTTAGAATGGAACAAAACTCTTTATTAACATTTAATGATCCTACATGGTATGGATATTATGGTCAAATGATATTTAGTTCTATGGCTTATAAAGATATGGCAATACTTCAAAATAATTTAGGTATGCCAGGAAATAAAATTAATAGTTATTATTATAAGCAAAATACACCAATATATGATTTAATGTTTAATATTAAATACTTTATCGGAAACTCGTGGGATATTAATAGATATAATTTGTTTTATCATGAAAATGGCCATTTAATTTTTAAAAATAATTTTGATACTAATTTAATATATGCTGTTGATAATAACATCCATAATTGGGAATTTTATAGTAGTGATCCCTTTTATATTCAAAATGATTTTATAGAAAAAGCTACTGGAATTGATAAAGTATTAGAGAAGTTGAATTTTATCAATAAAGAATTAATATACGATAAAGATAACAAAATATATAAATATACTTTTAATAATCCTAATGATAATATGTATTTTTATATAAATGATCATATTGATTTTATTATTATTAATGATACCTTACATTATCATAATGATCAATTTTCTTATGCAGAAAAAATTAATGGCGTAGATATATTTGATTTTAAAAGTTTAAATGAAAACTATGTTATTACAACTCGTACTGATGATCAAACTTATTCTATTTATGTTGGTTATAATAATTATACTCATGATGATTTTAACGCTTATTATATTAATAATGACAAATTTAAAATTGCAACTTCTTTATTAAATAAACAGGAATTTAAAATTAATAATTTTAAGGAAAAAGAAATATCTGGCCAAATAGAATTAGAAACAACAAAAGTTTTATATTCATCAATTCCTTTTGATAAAGGATGGAAAGTATATGCAAATGGCAAATTAATCGATACTTTTAAAATAGGTAATTCATTATTAGGTTTTGAATTAGAAGAAGGAAATTATATTGTAACCTTAAAATTTATACCTTATGGTATGAAAATTGGTGGAATTATAAGTATAACTTCATTAATAATTATAATTGTTATTTCAATAAAAAAAAATAAAAAATCTTAAGTGATTTTTTTATTTTATAAATATTTTATTAATATTTTTTTTAGGTAACATTATTTGGACATTTCTTTCGTTAATAATTTCATATTTTAAAACCGCTCTATCTAATTTTTCACCATCAACACACCAAGCTTTTTTTGGATAATCATCAAATATAACCTCAATTTTATTGGTTCGATAAAACTCAAAACCTGATACTTTTTGAACATCGGTAGTTAATAAAATACTAAAAGTTTTAATAATATCTATTCTTCTTCTAAAATTACAAAATAATACTTCAAATTTATTATCATCGAGCTTAATATCTTTATAAAAATTATTTATTCCCGCAATACGGTTAGCATTAGAAATAAGCATAAATGAATAATAACCTTCTTTTTCTATTCCATTAACTTTATATTTAATTTTATATAATTTTGTGGGTTTTAAAAAATCTTTAATCCCCTCAGTTAAATATGCAAAATAGCCAATTTTTTTCTTTAATATTCTAGGAGTATCATATGGAATTTGCATGAATTTACCAAACCCTGCGACATATACAAAAGGCTGACCATTTATTATACAAACATCAATGCCTTTTACTACCCCACTTAATAAATCTCTTAAATTCTGTTTTATATTTTTCCCATATCCAAACATTACACCTATATCATTAGTGGTTCCAACTGGTATATGAGCTAGTACAATCCGTTTTTCCCTATTGATATTACCAGTCATTATTTCATTAAAGGTTCCGTCTCCACCCATAGATATTATTAAATCAACATTTGCTAAATGATTTACAATTTCTTTAGCATGGCCACGATATTTTGTGCCATAAACACTTACATTATAGTCATTCTTTTTTAATATTGATACATATTCTTTAATATGTTTTTGTTTTAATACTTTTCCACTATTTGGATTATAAATCAATGCACAAGTTTTCATTTATATCACCTACTATAAAGTATACTTTGTTTATTAATTATATGCAATTTTTTTATATTAAATGAAAATATTAATTAATAAAAAAATGAGAAAAATATAAAATTAATTATATTTCTCTCAGTAGTTAAGTAATTAAATTAATAATTGCTTAACTACTTAAAGTATATGCTATAACGATATAAAAGTCAACACTTTTTTTTAAAAAAACACTTTTTTT
>JAQVVC010000016.1 GCA_028699175.1 Bacilli bacterium
ATAAAATTTTTGCCTTAATTTCATTGACAACAATATTTTTTTGCGTTAAAATATTAACATCTTTTAAAGGGGTCATATATGAACCAATATTTTACTAATAATGCAAATTTAAAAAGTGAACTACGAGTTCTTAAATATTCTTATGGTGAATATAATTTTATGTTAAATAGTGATTTAGGTTTATTTTCTAAAGATAAAATTGATGAGGGAAGTAAAACTCTGATAGAGAGTTATTTTATTTTTGGAAAAAAAAATGTAAAAGTATTAGATGTTGGTTGTGGATATGGTCTTATAGGTATAACGCTTGGTAAAGTTATGAACTGTGAAGTTGATATGATTGATGTTAATGAACGAGCCATTCAAATATGTAAAACAAATATTGAAAATAATAAAGTAAATGCTAAAGTATTTAAAAGTGATATATATGAAAATATTACAAATAAATATGATGTTATTATTACAAATCCTCCTATTAGAGCAGGTAAAAAAATTTATATGCAGATAATTAATGAATCTTTTAATTATCTTAATCCAAATGGTGAACTATGGTTTGTAATGAAAAATAAACATGGGGTAAAAAGTGTTTATAATACCTTAAAAGAAAAAGGATACAGTAAAATTATCCGAAAAAATAAAGGATTTTATGTAATTTTGGCAAAATCTGCTTGACACTTTTAGTTATACTTGTTAGAATTTTAAATTGGAGCCGTATCTTCCGCTAAAGATACGTACTTAAAAAATATAAGTTTGGGGTGAAATTTAGTGGCATACAAAACAACAAAATTTGGTGACCATAGGGAAAGAAGGACTTTCTCGAAAACTACCAACACCTTAGAGTTGACAGATCTACTAGAAATTCAAAAAAAATCATACCAATGGTTTTTAGAAAGTGGGATTAAAGAAGTCTTTGAAGACTTATTTCCTGTAGAAAGTTTCACTGGTAATATTTCGCTAGAGTTTAGCGATTATTCTTTTGACACGCCTCGTTATGGAATAAAAGAATCGAAAGAACGTATGGTTACATATTCTTCGCCTTTAAAAGTACAAGCGCGTGTTTTTATTCATGAAACAGGAGAAGTAAAAGAACAAGAGATATTTTTAGGCGATATGCCTTTAATGACTGAAGCAGGCACTTTTATTGTTAACGGTGTTGAAAGAGTTATTATTTCTCAATTAGTAAGAAGTCCATCTATTTATTTTAAAAAAGAAATAGATAAAAATGGGCGTCCAGTAATTTATGGAGAAGTAATTCCTAATAAAGGAACATGGTTAGAATATGAACTTGATGCTAGAGATGTTGTTTATGTTAGAATAGATCGTACTAGAAAATTACCTATTACAACATTATTACGTGCTTTAGGTTTATCTTCAGATGAAGCTATATATGAAGTATTTGGTGAAAATGATTATATTTCAAATGCATTAGAAAAAGATAGTACTAAAAATACCGATGAAGCTTTAATTGAACTTTATGAAAAGTTAAGACCAGGTGAACCGGCTACTTTAGATAGTGCAAAAAATCAATTAATTGTTAGGTTTTTTGATAAATTTCGTTATGATTTAGCAAAAGTAGGTCGTTATAAATTTAACAAAAAACTTAATGTTTTAGATCGACTATTAGATTGTAAATTGGCTGAAACTTTAAAAGATGGTAAAACTGTGCTTGCTAAAAAAGGCGAAATTATTAGTAAAGATAAATTAGAAGTATTAAGACCATATTTTGAAAAAGGATTAAATTTAAAAGAAGTAATTATAAATGAAGAATTAGATAGTTATAATAAAGTTCAAACAGTACTTGTTTATGATAAATTAAATCCAGAAAAAGTAGTAAAAATAGTTGGAAATGATCAAAGTATAACTGAAAAAAGACTTACTATCAGTGATGTATATGCATCTGTTAGTTATTATTTAAATTTACTTTCTAATATTGGAAGTATAGATGAAATAGATCATTTAGGAAATAGAAGAGTAAGACAAGTTGGAGAATTAATTCAAAATCAATTTAGAATTGGTATGGCTAGAATGGAAAGAGTAATTAGAGAAAGAATGACAACTCAAGAAATTGAAACTGTTACTCCTAAAACTTTAATTAATATTCGTCCCGTAACAGCAGCTATGAAAGAATTCTTTGGTTCAAGTCAGTTATCTAAATTTATGGATCAAATTAATCCAATTGCGGAATTAACTGATAAAAGACGTTTATCTTCTTTAGGACCTGGTGGTTTAATGCGAGACCGTGCCGGGATGGAAGTTAGGGACGTTAATGTAAGTCATTATGGAAGAATATGCCCGATTGAATCTCCAGAAGGAGCAAATATCGGATTAATCACTTCTCTGGCTTCTTATGCTAAAATAAATGAATATGGATTTATAATGACACCATATCGTAAAGTTGTTAATAAAAAAGTAACTGATGAAATAGTTTATTTTACAGCTGATGAAGAAGAAGATTATTATATAAGTCAAGCTACTATAAATATGAATGATAATATTATCGCTGATGATGAAGTTATAGCGAGATATCACGGTGATAATATTATTGTTAAAGCTGAAGATGTTGATTTTATTGATGTTTCAGCAAGTCAAATAGTATCTATTACTACCAGTTGTATACCGTTTTTAGCTCATGATGATGCGACTAGAGCATTAATGGGATCAAATATGCAACGTCAAGCTGTTCCGTTACTTAAAACTGATTCACCTATTGTTGGAACCGGGGTTGAATATATTGCAGCTCGTGATTCGGGTTCAGTTGTTGTTGCTAAAGCAAATGGTGTAGTTGATTATGCTGATAGTAAAAAAATCATTGTTAAAAATGCTAAAGATAAAGATGTTTATTATTTAGCTAATTTTGAAAGAAGTAATGCTGAAAGTAATATAAATCATTCACCTCTTGTTAAAAAAAGTGATAAAGTTCATGCAGGAATGGTAATAGCAGATGGACCATCTACTGATGGAGGAGAACTTGCTCTTGGTAAAAATATGACTGTTGCTATTATGACTTTTGATGGATATAACTATGAAGATGCTATTATTTTGAATGAAAGATTGGTTAAAGATGATGTTTTTACATCCCTTCATATTGAGCATTATGATATAGATTGTCGTGATACTAAATTAGGACCTGAAGAAATTACAAGAGATATTCCTAATGTTAGTGAAGAAGCTCGTAAAAATTTAGATTCTAATGGGATTGTTCGAATTGGAACTGAAGTCAAAGAAGGAGATATTTTAGTAGGTAAAGTTACTCCTAAAGGGGTTCAAGAATTAACTAGTGAAGAAAAATTATTACATGCAATATTTGGTGAAAAAACAAGGGAAGTACGTGATACTTCATTAAAAGTAGCTCATGGAGCTGGTGGTATTGTTCATGATGTTAAAATATATACTAAAGAGAATTCTGATGAACTAAGCGCAGGTGTATCTAAAGTTGTTAGAGTTTATATAATTCAAAAGCGTAAAATCCAAGTTGGAGATAAAATGTCAGGAAGACATGGAAATAAAGGTGTTATTAGTTTAATATTACCCGAAGAAGATATGCCTTATTTACCAGATGGAACTCCGGTTGATATGATACTTAATCCTCAAGGTATTCCATCACGTATGAATTTAGGCCAAATTTTAGAACTACATTTAGGTATGGCTGGTCATAAATTAGGAGTTAAATATGCTACTCCAGTGTTTGATGGTGCTACTGTTGAAGAAATACATGAAGAAATGAGAGAAGCTGGCCTAGAAGAAGATGGTAAAACAATTCTTTATGATGGTCGTACTGGAAATCCATTCGAAAATAGAGTTGCTGTTGGAGTAATGTATATGATTAAGTTACATCATATGGTTGATGATAAATTACATGCTAGATCAACTGGACCTTATTCTCTTGTTACTCAACAACCACTTGGGGGTAAAGCTCAATTCGGTGGTCAAAGATTTGGAGAAATGGAAGTGTGGGCTTTATATGCTTATGGAGCTGCTCATGTTTTACAAGAAATATTAACTGTTAAATCAGATGATATAGTTGGTCGAGTTAAGGTTTATGAAGCTTTAGTTAAAGGAAAACCAGTTACTGGTGCTGGGGTACCGGAAAGTTTTAGAGTTTTAATTAAAGAGTTTCAAGCATTAGGATTAAATGTTGAAATAATTGATAATCAAGATATTGTACATGAACTTAAAGAATTAGAAGAAGCAGAAGAAGAAATGGCTGAGGCAATATCGATTGATGAAATTGATATCGCTTCTGCACAAATTCAAATAGAAGAAGAACCTATCCAAGATAATCAGGAATTAGCGGAATTAGAATTAATTGATAAAGATGAAGACTTAGATGAAAATTTAGATGATTTATCTGAGGATGAAGACTTAAGCAAGGGGGATGAATAATATATGTTAGAAGTAAATAATTTTAAAGGTATTAGAATCTCAATCGCATCTTCTGAAAAAATTCGTTCTTGGAGTTATGGAGAAATCAAAAAACCGGAAACAATAAACTATCGAACTTTAAAACCGGAAAGAGATGGCTTATTTTGTGAAAAGATTTTTGGACCATCTAAGGATTATGAGTGTTCATGTGGTAAATACAAACGTTTAAGATATAAAAATGTCGTATGTGATAGATGTGGAGTAGAAGTAACTCGTTCAAAAGTACGTCGTGAAAGAATGGGACATATTGAACTAGCATCTCCTTGTTCTCATATTTGGTTTTTTAAAGGTGTTCCATCTAAAATGGGACTTACTTTAGATATGTCACCAAGAGATTTAGAAGAAGTATTATATTTTGTTTCTTATGTTGTTATCGAACCAGGCAATGCTCCTTTAGAAAAGAAACAAACTTTATCTGATAAAGAATACCGTAGTTATTATGAAAAGTATGGTAATACTTTTGAAGTAGGTATGGGAGCAGAAGCTGTTAAAAAATTATTACAACAAGTCGATGTTGATAGTGAAATTAATAATTTAAGAGTCATACTTGAAGGTGCAACTGGGCAAAAAAGAATTCGTTTAGTTAAGAGATTAAATTGTTTATTAGCATTTCAAGAATCTGGAAATAAACCGGAATGGATGATTTTAGATGCCGTTCCCGTAATACCTCCTGAATTAAGACCTATGATTCAACTTGATGGTGGTAGATTTGCAACCTCAGATTTAAATGATTTATATCGTCGTATTATTAATCGTAATAATAGATTAAAAAAATTATTAGAACTTGGAGCTCCTTCTATTATTGTTCAAAATGAAAAAAGAATGCTTCAAGAAGCTGTCGATACATTATTTGATAATGGTAGAAGAGGCAGAAGTATAACTGCAGCTGGTAATCGTCCTTTAAAATCTTTATCAAATATGCTTAAGGGAAAACAAGGAAGATTTAGACAAAATTTATTAGGTAAAAGAGTTGACTACTCTGGTCGTTCTGTTATTGTAGTAGGTCCAAATTTAAAAATGTATGAATGTGGTATACCTAAAGAAATGGCACTTGAATTATTTAAACCTCATGTTATTCATGGTTTAGTTGTAAGAGAATTAGCACATAACATTAAAGGGGCTAAAAAATTAATTGATAATCGGGATGATATTGTATGGGATATAGTTGAAGATGTTATTACTGAACATCCAGTACTATTAAATCGTGCTCCAACACTTCATAGATTAGGTATTCAAGCATTTGAACCAAGACTAGTAGGTGGAAAAGCTATTAGACTACATCCTCTTGTATGTGCAGCATTTAATGCTGACTTTGATGGTGATCAAATGGCTGTTCATGTTCCATTATCTGAAGAAGCTAAAGCAGAAGCTAGAATCTTAATGCTAGGTGCTAATAATATATTAAAACCATCAGATGGTAAACCTATTGTAACCCCATCTCAAGATATGGTTTTAGGAAATTATTACTTAACTACTGAAGAAAAAGGGTTAGAAAATGAAGGGAAAGTATATAAAGATTCTAATGAAGCTATAATGGCTTATGAAAGAAAAGAAATTAGTCTTCATACTAGAATAGCTTTACCAGTTAATTCATTTAAATATAAAATATTTATGGATGAAGTAAAAGATAAATATTTAGTTACCACGACTGGTAAATTAATATTTAATGAAATACTTCCAGATACGTATCAATACATAAATGAAGCTACTAAAGAAAATATTGAAGGAATAACCCCATTAAAGTGTTTTTTAGATCGTGGGGTAAATATTCCAGAAGCAATTGCTAAATTAGAAGAAGTACGCCCTTTTGCAAAGAAAAATTTACAAAATATTATTGCTCAGATATTTAAAAGATATAAAACAAATGAAACAAGTATCATGCTTGATAAATTAAAAGATTTAGGTTTTAAATATTCGACTATAGCAGGTATTACATTTAGTTTATCTGATATTGTTACATCTTCAAATAAAGAAGAATTTATTGAAATTGGTCGCGAAAAAGTAGATAAAATAAATAAACAATTTTCAAGAGGATTAATTACTGAGGAAGAAAGATTTGCATCAGTATGTGAAGTTTGGAATGGTGTTACTAGTCAAGTTCAAAAAGAATTAAAAAAAGTTATTGAAAATGATTGCTCTAATCCAATATTTATAATGATGAACTCTGGAGCAAGAGGATCAATTAATCAGTTTTCACAGATGGCTGGGATGCGTGGTTTAATGGCTAAACCAGATGGTGAAGCTGTGGAAATTCCAATTACAACATCATTTAGAGAAGGATTATCTGTTAATGATTTCTTCTTATCTACTCACGGTGCTCGAAAAGGATCAGCTGATACAGCTCTTAAAACAGCGGATTCAGGATACTTAACAAGAAGATTAGTTGAAGTTGTTCAAGATATATTAATTATTGAAAATGATTGTGGTTCAATAGCGGGGCTTATGGTATCAAATTTTGTAGATGAAAAAGATGGTACACTAATCGAATCATTATCAGAAAGAATTTTAGGAAGATACACTGCAAAGAAAATTTTACACCCTGAAACAAAAGAATTAATTTTAGATAAAAATGAAATAATAACTGAAAATATTGTTTCTAAAATTGAAAAAGCCGGAGTTAATCAAGTAGAAATAAGAAGTGTATTAACATGTAAATGTGAAAAAGGAATATGTCAAAAATGCTATGGATCAAACTTAGCAACTGGAATTTTAGTCGAAACAGGAGAAGCTGTTGGGATTATGGCAGCTCAATCAATTGGTGAACCAGGTACTCAGTTAACTATGAGAACATTCCACCAAGGTGGAGTAGCAGTTGGCGATGATATTACTCAAGGTTTACCTAGAGTTGAAGAATTATTTGAAGCTAGAATACCAAAAGGAAAAGCTACGATAGCTGAAATAACAGGTAAAGTAGAATCAATTGATGAAAATAACGGTAAACATAAAATAGTTTTAGCTAATGATGTTGCCGTAATTGATCATATTACAAATTATGGATCTAAAGTAAGAGTTGAAGTTGGTGATATGGTAAATGCTGGTGATAAATTAACTGAAGGAGCCATATCTCCTAAAGAATTATTAGCAGTTACTGATCCTATCACTACTCAAGAATATATTTTAAAAGAAATTCAAAAAGTATATAAATCACAAGGTGTAGATATTGCAGATAAACATATTGAAATAATTGCTAATCGAATGATTAATAAAGTTAGAATTATTGATCCAGGAGACACTGATCTTGTTGAAAGTTTAACAATTTCATTAAGAAAATTTACCGAAATAAATAAACCAGTTATCTTGAAAGGTAAAGTTCCTGCTACAGCAAGACCAATTTTGTTAGGAATAACAAAATCATCACTAGAAACTGATTCATTCTTATCTGCGGCATCATTCCAAGAAACAACAAGAGTATTAACAGATGCTGCTATTAGAGGAAAAGTTGATGAATTAAGAGGATTAAAAGAAAATGTTATTATTGGTAAATTAATTCCAGCTGGAACAGGTGCTAAACAATATTCGGATATTGATATAATCTTAGAAAAAGAATATATGGCAGATGAACCTAGTGAAATATTAGAACAACAATTTTTAGAAGATACAGAAGATTCAAAGATTCAAGTAAAAGATAATCTTCAAGATATCCAACCAGAAGCAACTTAAAAATTTTAATAGCTCTTTTCAATTAGAAAAGAGTTTTTTTTATCTTTATAAAATAGAAATAATAAGCAAAAACAATCATATAATATAGCGATTAAATCTTTTATATTGTATAATTAATATTATGGAAGCTGGTGCTGTATGGATGCTTTAAAAAGATTTTTTAATAAAATAGAATTTGAGTTTACTGATGAGTTTAAAGATGTAATAGTCGAAAAAGTAATTGTTAATAATAAAAAAGAAACATGGGATGTTTATTTAAAAAGTAAAAAAGTATTACCAATTGAAAGTGTATTTAATTTAATAGATGCTTGTAAAAAAGATTTTGATGATGTTTCTAAAATAAAAATAATATTTATTTATGAAAATATCACTAATAATGATATATTAAAATATACTCATTTTTGTATCGATATATTGACTAAAAAATATCCGTCCTTAATTAGCATTATTGATAATGAAATAAAGATTGATAATAATAAAATTATCTTTGAAGTATTAAGCAATATTGAACAAAAACTATTAAATGAAAACAGTAAAAAAATAATAAAATGGTTAAGTAAAGTAGGATTTGATAATTTTACAATTGAATCAAAAATAAATGAAATAAAAAGAAATAAAATTAAAGAAGAAATCGAAAATACTAAAGAATTACTTATTATAAATGATGAACCTAAATATAAAGTTATATTAGGTGAAAAAATAAAATCTAAAATTACGGCTATAAATGAAATAATGGGTGAAGAAAACAATATTACTTTAGAGGCTTATATTTTTAGTATTGAAGAGTTCGTATCTAATAAAACTAATTTTAGTATTTTAACTTTAAAAATTAGTGATAAAACTAATAGTATAATAGCTAAATATTTTAGTAAAGATGAAAAAAAATTTAATGAAGTAGTTCAATCATTAAAAAAAGGATCATGGTATAAATTTAGAGGATATACTAAAAATGATACTTATGCTCGAGACTTAGTACTTAATTTAAGGGATATTGAAGAAATAGAAAGCAAGGATATCAACAGAATAGATACTGCTAAAGAAAAAAGAGTTGAATTACATACTCATACTTATATGAGTCAAATGGATGGTGTAGTTTCATCTACTGATCTTATAAAGACCGCAATAAGTTGGGGACATAAAGCTTTAGCTATAACTGATCATAATAGTGTTCAATCTTTTCCTGAAGTTCATAAATTTATAAAATCATATAATAAAGGTAAAGAAGATAAAGATAAATTTAAAGTTATTTATGGGGTCGAATTATTAATGAGTGATGATACGATTAATATTGTAAAAAAACCGATTGATAGTGAATTATTAAACACAAAATATTGTGTCTTTGATGTTGAAACAACTGGTTTTAATGCTGGTAGTGGTGACTCTATTATTGAAATTGGGGGAGTTCTTGTTCAAAATGGGAAAATATTAGATACATTTAGTGAACTAATTAATCCTGGTCGTAAATTACCTTCGAAAATAACAGAGATTACTAATATAACTGATGCTATGCTTAAAGGAAAAGATAATGAAGAAAGTGTTGTCAAAAGGTTTAAAGACTGGTTTAAAGATGCAGTTTTAGTAGCACATAATGCCGCTTTTGATATATCATTTTTAGAAATGGCTTATCAAAAATATAATTTAGGTAGTCTTAATAATGCCGTTATTGATACTTTAGAATTATCAAGAGCTTTAGAACCCGATCAATTTAAACATTCATTAAGTGCACTTGTAAAAAGATATGATGTTGAATTTGATGAAAATGGTCATCATCGAGCTGATTATGATGCTAATGCTACCGCAAAAGTATTTAATAAAATGCTTAAAATAGTACTAAAATATAATATTAATAATGTAAAAGATTTAAATAATTTAATAGCTAAAGATGAAATTCATAAATATGGGCCTCTTTATCATGTAAATATTTTAGCTAAAAATAGAAATGGTTTAAAAAATTTATTTAAAATATTAAGTTATGCTAGTACCAAATATTTATATAAAACACCACGCATATTAAGAAGTGAAATAGAAAAACACCGTGATGGTTTATTAATAGGAAGTGGATGTTACGAAAGTGAAGTATTTAGTCAAGCTAGATCTAAAAGTGATGAAGAATTAATAAATAGTATTAACTTTTATGATTATATAGAAGTTCAGCCTAAAGAAGGATACATTCATTTATTACAAAATAATACCTTTGGAAGTGAATTAGAGTTAGAAAATAGTATTAAAAAAATTATTGATAATACGATTGCAGCTGGAAAGATAATAATTGCAACTGGTGATGTTCATCATTTAAATAAAGAAGATAAAATATATCGAGAAATTATTGTTAATCAAAAAGTACCAGGAGGTGGAAGGCATCCTCTTGCTAGAAAAGATATAACAACAATACCTTATCAACATTTTAGAACAACTGATGAAATGTTAGCTGATTTTAATTTTTTAGATAAAAAAAGTGCTAAAGTTTTAATTGTAGATAATCCTAATAAAATTGCTGAAATGGTTGAATATGTTGATGTAATTATTGATACAAAAGGAGTGCCATTTTCTCCTCGAATTGAAAATTCTGTTGAAGAGGTTAATAAATTAGTATATGGTAAAGCAAAAGAACTATATGGTAATGATATTCATCCCTTAATTAAGGAAAGAATTGAAAAAGAGTTAGCGGGAATTATTAAAGGTGGCTACGATGTAATATATTTAATTAGTCAAAAATTAGTTAAAAAAAGTAATGATGATGGATATTTAGTAGGATCTAGAGGATCAGTAGGTTCTTCTTTTGTAGCTACATTAATGGGTATTACGGAAGTAAATCCTTTACCAGCTCATTATGTATGTCCTAAATGTAAATACACTACTTTTGAAGATGATAATGGTATAAAATTAGCAATAAAATATACAAGTGGCTATGATTTACCTAGTAAAAAATGTCCTAAATGTAAAGAAGAATTAAATAAAGAAGGACAAGATATGCCTTTTGCGACATTTTTAGGATTTGATGCTGATAAAGTACCTGATATCGATTTAAATTTTTCCGGCGAATATCAATGGAAAGCTCATGAATATACCAAAGAATTGTTTGGAATAGATAATGTCTATCGAGCTGGAACAATTGGGACAGTAGCAGATCGAACTGCTTTTGGTTTTGTTAAAGGTTATTGTGAAGATAATAATATAACAATGAAAGCAGTTGAAATAGAAAGATTAGCTCAAGGTTGTGTGGGAGTTAAAAGGACAACTGGCCAACATCCAGGCGGAATAGTAGTAATTCCTGATTATATGGATATATTTGATTTTACCCCTTATCAATATCCAGCTGATGATGAAACATCATTATGGAGAACGACTCACTTTGATTATCATCCTATGGAAGATGAAATATTAAAATTAGATATATTAGGACATGATGATCCAACAATGTTAAAAATGTTACAAGATTTAACTTCATTAGATGTAACTAAAATTCCTTTTAATGATTCTAAAGTATTAAAAATTTTGTCTAGTCCAGAACCTTTAGGAGTAACAAAAGAACAAATTAATTGTTCTACTGGAACATTAGGAGTTCCCGAGTTAGGTACTAAGTTTGTTATTGGTATGCTAGAAAATACTCAACCCAAAACATTTGCTGATGCGGTTAAAATTTCTGGTTTATCTCACGGTACAGATGTTTGGTCAGGTAATGCATCTGAACTCATTAAAAATAAAATCGTGCCCTTTAATGAAGTAATTGGTTGTCGAGATGATATTATGGTTTATTTAATTAATAATGGCATCGAACCTCTAATAGCGTTCAAAATTATGGAATTTGTTCGTAAAGGAAAGCCTTCAAAAGAAATTGCAACTTGGAAAGAATATGAAACAATACTTAAAGAAGCCAAAATTCCAGATTGGTATATAGAATCATGCTCTAAAATAAAATATATGTTCCCCAAAGCTCATGCTGTTGCTTATATAATGAGCGCTTTTAGAATTGCTTATTTTAAAGTTTATTATCCTATTTCTTACTATAGTGCTTTCTTTTCAATTAGATGTCATGCTTTTGAAGTTGAAACATTAATTAAAGGTGAATCAAAAATTAGAAATCGTATTTTAGAATTAGAAAGTAAAGGTTATGATCTAACTAATAAAGAGGCTGAAATATTAGAAGTATTATATTGTTCTCTTGAAATGGTAGTTAGAGGTTTTGAATTTAAAAATATTGATTTATTAAAAAGTGATAGTAAAAATTTTGTTATTGATGATGATAAAAAATCATTAATAATTCCATTTAGAGCTTTAGATGGTCTAGGAGAAAGTGCTGCTAATCAAGTCATATTAGAAAGAGAAAAAGCTCCTTTTGTAAGTGTTGAAGATGTGCAAATGAGAGGTAAAATAAATTCTACTACAATAGATAAAATGCGATTATTAGGAATATTTAATTCAATTCCAGAATCAAGTCAATTAAGTTTATTTGATTTATAAATAAGCAAGCAGGATATTTACAATTTAATAGACATGATTTATTGCATTTTATTATAATAACTAGTATACTTATTAGCAGGGTGAAACGATGAAAGAGTTAATAGTTCCTACTCATGTTGGTATTATCATGGATGGTAATCGTAGATGGGCTAAAGAGCAAGATAAGAAACCAATTGAAGGACACCTTGCTGGAGCAAATAGAATAATCGAGTTAGCAAAATATATTATAAATCAAAAAAAAGTAAAATATTTAAGCGTCTTTGCTTTTTCAACTGAAAACTTTGGAAGAAGTGAAGAAGAAGTAAATTATTTAATGGGATTAATTGTTAAATTTTTTAAAGAAAGATTAAACGAATTAAAAGAATCAAATATCAAAGTAATATTTTCGGGTCGAAATAAACCTTTACCTAAAAATGTTCAAAAAGTAATTGCGGATGTAACTGCACTTACTAAAAATAATACTAGTGGAATATTAAATGTATGTTTAAATTACGGATCCCGAACTGAAATAATAGATGCTATAAATAAATTAATTGAATCCAATAAAAAAGTAACCGAAGAAGAATTTAGTAACTATTTATATCATAATCTCCCAGATTTGGATTTTGTTATAAGAACTAGTGGTGAACATCGATTAAGTAATTTTATGTTATGGCAAGCTAGTTATGCAGAATTATATTTTCCGAAAGTATATTTTCCAGATTTTGATGAAAAAGAATTTGATTTAGCTATTCTTGAATATAATAATAGAAATAGAAGATTTGGAGGAAATTAATGAAAACAAGATCAATAAGTGCTATTATTTTAATTGCAATTATTACACCATTAATATATGTAGGAGGAATTCCATTTGCACTTATGATTGGTTTAATAGCTGTATTAGCAACTAAAGAGATTAATGATTTACATAAATATCCTATTTTAATAAAATTATTATCTTTTTTTACTTTAATATCTGTTGTATATAGTAATTTTGATGCTAATACCTTAACTTTTGGTTTAGATTATAAATATTTAAGTATATTAATAATAGCTTTAACTATTCCAATAATATTTTATCAAGTTAAAGGTAAATATACGATTGAAGATGCTTTTAAATTAATAGGATTTATTTTATTAATTGGTTTAGGTTTAAATTATTTTATCTTAGTAAGGAGTTTTGATTTAAATTATTTTTTATTAATGCTTTTAATACCTATTATAACTGATACATTTGCATATATAGCAGGGATGATGATAGGTAAGCATAAAGTAAGTAAACTAAGCCCGAAAAAGAGTTGGGAAGGGTATATTATTGGTTCATTAATGGGCACCTTTATAATGACTATGTTCTATATTACGGTTATAAATAATCAAACTAATTTATTAATCGTTATTGGTATTATATTTTTATTAACAGTAGTAGGACAAATTGGTGATTTAATTTTTAGTGCGATAAAAAGGCAATATAATATAAAAGATTTTGCTAAATTAATACCCGGTCATGGGGGAGTATTAGATAGATTAGATAGTTTAGTAATTGTAGCAATAGCATTTATTATATTTATAGAATATTTATAAGGGAGGAAATATATGACATTATTAATATTAATACTAATACTAGGTATTTTAATATTTGTTCATGAACTAGGACATTTTATATTTGCAAAATTATATGGTGTTTATGTTCATGAGTTTGCTTTAGGTATGGGACCTAAAATATTTTCTTTTAAAAGAAAAAATAAAAAAGATCCAACTGTTTATTCATTAAGATTATTTCCAATTGGTGGCTTTTGTGCCATGGCTGGTGAAGTAGAAGAAGATTCTAAAGATGTTAAACCTAATGAATTTATGTGTAATAAAACTAAATTCCAAAGATTTATGATTTTAGTTTCAGGAGTAATGCTTAATTTTATATTAGCAATAATACTATTATTTATGCAAAGTTTAATCTGGGGACATACTCAACAAAAAGCTATTGTAGGTACTGCACCTGATGATTATCCTATTTCAAAAGCTGGAATTGAAATAGGTGATAAAGTAATTGAATTAAATGGCCATAAAGTTAATTCATGGGATAAACTAACTATCGCTCTTAATTTAAAATATGATAGTGATACTTATGAATTTGTTGTTGAAAAAAAAGATGGAACTATAAAGAAATATGATATAACTCCAGTAACCGAAAAAAATGCTGAAGGTCAAGATATAAAAGTTTTTGGAATTGGAGTAGGAGACAAAGTATATAAAGGTTTTTTTGAATCTATTAAATATGCATTTTTTAAATTTGATTCGGTCATGACTTCAATGGCTATAATAATAGGAGCTTTATTTACAGGAAATATAGGATTATCAAGCTTAGCAGGCCCAGTTGGAATGTATACTATAGTAGATGAATCAGCACGATATGGTATGCAAAGTTTGATGTATTTAACAGCATATTTAAGTATTAATTTAGGATTTATTAATGCAATCCCATTTCCGGCTTTTGATGGAGGTAGAATACTATTTATTATAATAGAAGCTGTTACTAGAAAGAAAGTAAATACTAATATTGAAGGAATATTTCATACTATAGGTTTTATTTTATTAATGTTACTAATGTTATTTATAACGGTAATGGATGTTATAAGACTATTTTAAAAAAGGCATTTTGTCTTTTTTTATTGCAAAATAAGCTTTGAAATGATATTATATATT
>JAQVVC010000001.1 GCA_028699175.1 Bacilli bacterium
AAAGAAAACGGCAGAATTATTAAAAGAAACAGCTACTAAACTTGATAATAAGCAAAAAGAAAGTACTCCTAAAACAACACCTAAAAAATAACACTACAAGTGTTTTTTTATTTTAAACTATCATGATTGACTTAAAAAATATATTTTGTTATACTTTATTTGTTAATGAAGAAGGGATTTACACTCCTGAAGTTAAAGCGTATTCTTGCGTTAAAAGATAAAGAGCATGCAATCATGAATTAAGGTGGTACCGCGGCATTAGTCGTCCTTTAGTTTATGATTTTTTTTGGAGGTAAAAGATGCGAAATTTTGAAAAAATATCATTTAATCAATATAAGAAAGATGTAAAAGATGATAAAAAATTATATGATACCTTTTCTTTACCAAAAAGAAAAACTAAGTATTCAGCCGGTTATGATATAATTTCTTTAATTGAATATGAATTATTACCAGGTGAAAGTAAAGTTATTCCCACTGGATTAAAATGTATCTTCCCTGAGGATGAATTTTTAATGATTGTTATTAGAAGTTCATTAGGATTTAAATATGGGATTAAATTAGCTAATCAAGTGGGGATAATTGATGCAGATTATTATAATAATGAAGATAATGAAGGCCATATTTTAGTTAAATTAGAAAATACTAGTAAAGAACCTTTTAAAATAAATATTGGTGATAGAGTAGCCCAAGGTATATTTATAAAATATAATATTGTAGATAATGAAGAAGAAATAAAAGATATTAGAAAGGGTGGATTTGGTTCCACAACGTGTAATTAAGATGAAATTATTTGATGAATTAAAATGGCGAGGACTAATTCAAGATGTAAGTAGTCCAAAATTAGAAGAAATGATTAACAAGGGAGACTTAACTTTTTATATTGGGACTGATCCAACTGCAGAGTCTATGCATATAGGTCATTATTCTTCTTTTTCAGTAGCTAAAAGGCTTGCTGATGGGGGACATAAACCCATTTTATTAGTTGGGGGAGCAACTGGTTTGATAGGGGATCCTAAACCTAATAGCGAAAGACCAATGATAACGAAAGAAGAGTTAGAAAAAAATTATAAAGGATTAAGAAAACAAGTTGAAGATATCTTTGGTTTTGAAGTTGTAAATAATTATGATTGGTCTAAAGATATTAATTTTATCGATTATTTAAGAGATTATGGCAAATATTTTAGTTTAAATTATATGCTTGCTAAAGATACCGTTAAATCAAGATTAGATATTGGAATAACCTATACGGAATTTTCTTACATGATTCTTCAAGCTTTAGATTTTTTATGGTTGTATGAAAATAAAAATTGTCTTCTTCAAATCGGTGGGCAAGATCAGTGGGGAAATATTACTGCTGGGATAGAATTAACTAGAAAAAAGATTGGGGCTGAAGTATTTGCTTTTACGATGCCACTTATTTTAGATGCCCATGGTAATAAATTTGGTAAAAGTGAAGGAAATGCTATTTGGCTTGATAAAAATTTAACTACTCCTTATGAAATGTATCAATTCTTTATCAATCAAGATGATAAAATGATTATTAAATATTTAAAAATGTTATCTTTTTTAACTCCTGATGAAATTATGGAAATTGAAAAATTGCATAATCAAAAACCAGAATTAAGAATCGCTCAAAAAGCTTTAGCTGAAGATATAATTACTTTTTTACACGGCAAAGAAGAGTTTATTAAAGCTCAAGAAATAAGCATTAAAATATTTAATGGTGAAAATACTGATATGATGCCAACATTAGTTATTTCAGGAAGTAAAAATATTATTGATGTTTTAGTTAATTCAAATATAGCCCCCTCAAAAAGTGAAGCTAGAAGACTTATTACTCAAGGTGGGATTGAAATAGACAAAGTAAAAATAATCGACCCTAATTATGAAATTGTTAAAAATGAAGTTATTATCAAAAAGGGTAAAAAAAGTATCAACAAGATTATCTTAAAATAAAAATACATAAGTGATTATTTCATTTCACTTATGTATTTTTTTAATGTTCTAGCATTTGGCTTAAAGATAATTTTTAATTGATTGTCTATTTCAACAATACCTTTAGCTCCTAATTTTTGAATAGCATCTTTATCAGCTAGAGTAACATCTTTTAAAGTAACTTTAAATCTTGACATATTTACTTCGGTATCTAAAATATTGTCTTTTCCACCCAAATATTGAACTAATTTATTGATTTCAAAAGTAAAGTTTTTTTTGTTTAATTTTACTACAATTAAAGATATTATAGCTAAAACCGAAAATATAACAATATATTGCCACATAATTTATCACCATAACAATTATACACCATATGTTAATAAAATTAAATCACTATTTTATAAAATCGACATAAAATATATTGAGTATATATGAAAGGGTGAAAATATATGTGTAATAATGAAAGACGCGATGGTGAAAACTGCATCGCGGAAATAATAAATGTTATAAACGTTTTACAACAAAATGCTTGTCCAAATAATTGTACTGATACATGTGATCGACCAACATTAGGTGGGGGACCAAGTTGTTTAATATGTAATACTCGACCAATTCAATTGTTTACATGTTGTGGTAACGGAGTACCATTTAGCATGCCAGTATGTAAAGATGATGTAGAAGTATGTTCTAATCCGGAAGAATTAAATCCTTCTCGTGATTGTTCTTCAGTATTTAGAGTTGAAAAACTAGAAGGAAATTGTGCTACATTTAGAGTATTAATACCTAATAAAGGTCATGATGAATGTAATATGCCATGGTTAGCTACAAATAGTTTCTTTACAATGGATTTAAACTGTGTTTGTGCAGTAAGATGTTTAAACGATACTTTTGTCGAATGCGTATAAAAAAACGAGTTTTAATCTCGTTTTTTTTATTTATAAAAATTATTTATATATTCTTGATAGGCCTTATATTCATAAGTATCGGTTATTTCTTGATATTTAATTTTCTTTTTAATTAAAATATCTTTGACAATATAATCTGTGAAATGAGGATTTCTTATTAATAAAGGTCCAATTAAATATGTTGCGAAAAAATTATTTTCTCGATATCCTTCATATGATGATTTATAATTATCAGCATATCCATTTATCACATTAAATAAATGATTATAATTATTTTGCATTACGCAAGCTCTATTTTGAAATCCAATAATGGGAGGTAAATCTTTAAATTCCATTATTGATTCTCCGATAATTCTAACGGGATTTTGTTTAGCGTAATAATCAAATATATTTAATGCTTTATATTTAAAATTATTGATTTGAATAAATTTACCAAATAAATCTTTGGAGTTACCAGTTGAAATAAAATATTTATCTTTTTTTATATACTCTCTTATATCTTGAGTATCTTTTTTTAAATCATTAAGAGCTAGTAATAAATTTTCTTCACTACCACTACCAATATAAATAATATCATATTTATTAAATTTTTTATTATCTCCAATCGACAATAAATCAATAGTTACATCGACATTTTGCTTGTTAAAAGCATTTGTTAAAGCCAAAATATTTCCTTGTTCGCCATATAAATTTAATAAATCGTAATAAAGATGGGCTATTTTAATTTTCATTATCTTCACCATTTTCTTCTTTTAAAAATAAATTCTTTAATATCTCGATCATATCAAAACATACCATTGTAAAGATAGTACCAGTACTATTTTCTTTTAATATATTAATAATATCATCAATATTATGAACTAAAATAATTTTATCTTCATCTAGACCAGAATTTATTAACCTTGTAGCAACATCAAATCTAAATCTTCCAATACAAAATATCCGATCAATATTCTCAGTATCTAAACAATTAAAATCAATATCATAAAGCCATGATAAATCATTATATTTATAACGTCTTGATACATTATTGAAACCTAAAATAATTGTTTTATTATCTTTATATTGATTAATTATATTTAAACTTTGTAAATAACTTAAATTGTTTTCATTTTTTGATTCAAGCATAATAACTTCGCGATTATCTAGTCTTAAATTATGCATTCTTTTAGGTTTAGATACATTTTCATTAAGTGATTTTAATATCTCTTCATCTTTTAAACCAATTGTTTTACATAAAGTATAAGCTGCTAAAGTATAGTAGGCTGCAAATAATACGCTTGTATTTAAATGAACTTTATTATTTTCGATAAACATTTCTGATAATTCTAAATTTACTTTTTTTCCTTTATAATCTAATTTTCTTTGATAATTACAATTATCACATTTATAGTTTCCTAAATGTCCATAGTGATAAAAACTATAATTTAATTTTTTATTACATACTGGGCAGTAAGCAGCATCAATATTATTACTTATGGGGGTATTTATACTATAAAGCGTTTTATCTATCCCATAAGTTGTTATCTTGCCTTGATGTTTTAACGTCATTTGATTTACTAATGAGTCATCAACATTTAGTATTAAATGAGTATCTTCTGTAATCGATGTCAATATTTTATTAAAAATAGATTCTGGTGTGCTGTTTCTAGCTGGTTGGTCTCTAGTAATATTAGTAACTATTAGATGAGTTAAAGTACTTTGTTTAAATGTTTCTTTAATAAAAGATTCATCTAATTCTAAAAGTAAAATATCGGCTTTTATTTTAGTTGTTAATGTACTACTATTATTTAATATTAAGGTAGCTATTCCATTTAATAAATTACTACCTGATTTATTCCATACTACTTTATAATCATTATCCTTTAATATATGCGCTATTAAGTTAGTAGTAGAACCCTTACCTGATGAACCAGTAACACCAATTACATATTTAGGATATTTTATTTTTTCTAATATATTTCGATCTAGTTTTAATACTAAACTAGCAGGAAAAACACTAGCATTTCGACCTAATAACTTACATATTAAGGTAATTAGTTTATTTAATAATATTATAATTCTTAATTTCACTCTTGCTTCACCTAACTAAATTATAACATAAATAATTACTATTATTATACACCCTCTTATTTTTTTGACACCTGATAAGACACTTTTTTATTTTTTAATTCTGGTTATAATTAAATCTTAAGTAAATGTAATATTAAATAAATAATAGGTTGACTAACTCTTGCAAAATTTTTTTAGTAAAATAAAAGAAAAAATGGTATTATATATGTTAGTATCCATATTTTTTTAAATAACAATAATTATGGTTATAATTGAAATAAACTATTATCTATAGTATAATTTAAAATGTAAAATAAGAGGGAATATATGAGAGAGATTATTAGTAGTATTGATATTGGAACTGATAAAATTAAATTAGTAGTCGGAGAGTATTTAAATAATGATTTTAATATTTTATGTGCTTTAGATGAACCTACTATTGGTTTTGAAAATTATAATATTATTAATGAATATGACCTTATTAAAGGGATTAAAAGAATTGTTGATCAAGCAAATCGAAAATTAAATTTTAAGCTTAAAAAAATAATTGTTAATATACCTACTAATTTAAATGATTTTGTTATTAGTGATGCTACTTTGACTATTAAGAATGAAGATTTAACTGTTACAAGTCAAGATATATTAAAAGTTATTAAAAATACTGCTTATAATAAAATAAATATTAATAATGAATTAATTAGTGCAATTCCTATTCATTTTAGAGTAGGGGATAATGAAACTAAAGATCCATTTAATAAAAAAGGTAAGAATATTAGTGCTAAAACAGTCTTAGTTACAGCATCTAAGAGAGAAGTTTATGATATAATATCAATTGTTGAAAAGTGTGGATTAGAAGTAATTGAAATAACAACAACTGGTCTAGTAGATTATTATAATTTTAGAAATGATTATTTAGATAGTAAAACTGGTATTATAGTTAATATAGGTCATTCTAAAACTCAAGTTAGTGTTTTTAGTAAAGGAATATATATAAATAATGAAGTACTTCCAATAGGGGGAGAAAATATAAATAAAGATATTTCTTTTATATATAAAGTAAAAAGAAAAGATGCTATTAAATTAAAAGAAAATTTAGCCTTAGCTAATATTAGAAGAGCAAATCCCAAAGAAAAGATGATATTAACTAATAAAGAAGGAGAAAAGCTAGATATAAACCAATATGAATTAACGGAAATTGTATCTAGTAGAGTAATAGAAATACTAAAATTGATTAAAACTTCAATTAACCACTTAACAAAAAAGAAAATTAGTTATATAATTATAACAGGAGGCTTAACGGAGTTAAAAGATTTTAATATTTCTTTAACATCTTTATTTGGAGATACCGCACAAATAGGAGAAATTAACAATTTAGGTGCTCGTAATAATAAGTATAGTGTATGTATAGGAATGATAGAGTATTTTAAAGATAAGCTGAGATTAAGACATAGGAAGTATTCAACAGTAGGTAATATTGATATTGAATTAATGTGTAATACCGATTCTAAAATATCGGAGGCAAATGATTCAATATTAGGAAAAGTATTTGGATATTTTTTTGATAATTAAGGAGAGATTATAGTGTTTGGATTAGAAATGGATCAAATTGCAAAAATTAAAGTTATAGGTGTTGGTGGCGGTGGATGTAATGCCGTTAATCGCATGATTGAATCTGGCGTTAAAGGAGTCGAGTTTATAGTAGCTAATACTGATTTGCAAGTATTAAATGCTTCTAAAGCTACTAATAAATTACAAATGGGAGAATCCATGACTGGAGGACTTGGCGCTGGTGCTAACCCTGAAGTAGGTCGTGAAGCTGCTCTTGAAAGTAAAGAAGAAATTAAAGAATCTTTAAAAGGAGCAGATATGGTTTTTGTTACTTGTGGTATGGGTGGAGGAACTGGTACTGGTGCAGCACCAATTATTGCCGAAATAGCTCAAGATTTAGGAGCTCTTACCGTAGGTATTGTAACTAAACCATTTCGATTTGAAGGAAAGAAAAGAACTGAACAAGCAGTTATTGGAATAGATGAATTAAGAAAACATGTTGATACTTTAATAGTTATCCCTAATGATCGATTAAGAGATATTATTGATAAAGCAACTCCAATGTTAGATGCTTTTAAAGAAGTAGATAATGTCCTTCATAGAGGGGTCCAATCGATAAGTGATTTAATAGCAGTATCTGGTTTAGTTAACTTAGACTTTGCTGATGTTAAAGCTGTTATGGAAAAAAGAGGTAATGCCTTAATAGGTATTGGTTTAGGAGTTGGAGAAAATAGAGCAATTGAAGCTGCTAAACAAGCTGTCTCTTCACCATTATTAGAAACAAGTGTAAGTGGAGCAAAAGATGCTATTGTAAATGTAACCGGTGGGATAAATTTAGCATTATTTGAAGTTGAAGATGCCGTTGAAGTAGTAAGACAATCTGCTAATACGGAAATTAATATTATTTTTGGGGCAGTCATAAATGAAAACTTAAATGATGAAGTAATAGTAACCGTAATTGCTACTGGATTTGATGATGATGATGGTACTATTAATAAATTAGAAGAAAGACCAAGATCAATTATTGATGATGAAACAGATTTTGATATTCCACCATTTTTAAGAGATCGCGAAAATTTATAATAAATAAGAAAATACGACACAAAATACAGTGTCTTTTTTTTATAATCAATTTAGGTGATGCCTATTATTATATATATTGATTTAGTAATATTAATTAATTTTATTATTGATTTATTACTTCTTATTAGTGTCGATCTCCTTTTAAAAAGAAAAACAAAATTTAAAAGAATAATTATAGCATCTCTATTAGGAAGTATATCTACTTTATTATTATTTTATATTAATAATAATTTTATATTATTATTATTTAAACTTTTAATTAGTATATTAATGGTTGTAATAGCTTTTAAATATGAAACATTTAACTATTTTAAAGATAATATAATATGGCTTTATATATTAGGAATAATATTAGGAGGAACAATATTTCTTCTTAATAATCAAATCGCTCTAGTTAATAATGGTTTAGTATTTTCAGAAAAGGGTTTTAAAATTAATATAATTATTTTATGTATTATAAGTCCAATAATAATTTATAAATATTTACAATATCACAAAAGTTTTCAAGATATCTATTCTGAAACTTATGATGTAGACATATATTATAAAGGAATCAAAATTACAGGTACTGGTTTTTTAGATACTGGTAATAGATTAAAAGACCCATATTTTGGAAGACCAATCATCTTAATTAATAAAGATCTTATTAAAAAAAAAGTTAATACTTTTTTAGTTCCTTATAATTCTGCCGGATACAAAGGCATGCTTAAAGTATTTAAACCTGATAAAGTTATAATAAATGATAAAAGCACTAAAAAAGTATTAATTGGTTTATCGGATGTTAATTTAAACGGTATTAAAATAATTTTAAATACGGAGGTAATATGAAAAAAATATTATTATGGTTATGTAAAATATTAAAAATAAGAAGTGAATTATTATTTGTTGGTAGTGCTGATATTCTTCCCCCTCCTTTATCAAAAGAAGAAGAATTAAATTATATTTTAAGTTTTAAAAAAGGAGACCTAGAGGCAAGAGATAAACTTATTGAACATAATTTAAGACTAGTTGTTTTTTTATCTAAAAAATATGAAAGTACTGGCTATGATATTGAAGATTTAGTAAGTATTGGATCAATTGGTTTAATTAAAGGTATTCAAACTTATAAACCAGATAAAAATATTAAATTAGCAACCTACTGTAGTAGATGTATTACTAATGAAATATTAATGTTTATTAGAAAAAATAAACGCCGAAAATCTGAAATTAGTTTTGAAGATGCTATTAATTTTGATCCGGAAGGAAACGAATTACATTTAGAAGATATTTTAGGTACTGAAGAAGATGTTGTATATAAAAGTTTTGAAGAAAAAATCGATAAAGAAAATTTAGAAAAAGAATTAAATTTACTTACCGAAAGAGAAAAAATAATTATGACATTAAGATATGGTTTAAATAATACTGATGATTATACCCAAAAAGAAGTAGCTGAAATGTTAGGGATAAGTCAGTCATATATATCAAGAATCGAAAAAAAAGTTATTAAAAAAGTTAAGTCATTATTAGAAAGTAGATAATTTGAATAAAAAAAGCTCCTTAAAACCAAGATAACTTTGGAAGGAGTTTTTTATTTGAGTAAATATAAAGTAGATATAATAGGAATTGATACTAATAAATTAAAAGTACTAAAAAAAGATGAAATGGATGATTTATTTAAAAAATTTCAAAATGGTGATAATAATGCTAAAGAAGAATTAATAAATGGTAATTTAAAACTAGTTCTTAGTATTATTAAAAAATATAATAATGGTAAATATGATATGAATGATTTATTCCAAATTGGATGTATTGGTTTAATTAAAGCCGTTGATAATTTTTCTCTTAATTATAATGTTATGTTTTCTACCTATGCTGTTCCTCTAATATTAGGAGAAGTAAAAAGATATATTAGAGATTCAAGTGCGGTAAGAATTAGTCGTAGTATTAGAGATAATGCTTATCAAATATTAAAATATAAAGAAAAATATTTACTTGAAAATGGTGTCGAACCAACTTATGATGAGATATGTAATTATTTAGGAATATCCGAATATGAATTATCATCAGCTTTAGAAAGTTTAATTACTCCAATTAGTATTTTCAGTCCGATATATAATGATGGAGGAGATACAATATATTTACTTGATCAATTACCTGATAAAAAAGAAAGAATTGATAAAGATGATTCAATTAGTTTACAAAGAGCATTAAGTAAAATTAATGATCGAGAATCAAGTGTCCTTTATGCTAGGTATATTTATGGTAAAACCCAAATGGAAATTGCTGATGACCTAGGTGTTTCACAGGCCCAAGTATCAAGAATCGAAAAAAATGCAATTAAGAATGTCAAGCGTTTAATGAAATAATATATATTAAATTCCATATAATTAATTGGTGGTAATATGTTAATGAGTGATCTTCAAAGAAAAGATATAGTTAATATTATAAATGGAGTTAGGTTAGGTAAAATAGTTGATATAGATGTAACTAAAGAAGGTTATATTAACAGTTTAATAGTTGAACCAGTTAAATTAATGAGAAAAATAAGTTATGGTAATGAAGTAAATATTACCTTTAGTCAAATAGTTACTATTGGAAGTGATGTAATATTAGTTGATTTATCAATTAAATAATTCATCTTTTTTTAATTTCATTTTAATGATAAAATAAGTATGAGGTATTTATGAATAAAAAAATATTAATTTATGCAAGTATAATTTTATTTTTAGATCAAATTTCGAAAATATTAGTTGATTTATATTTAAGTATCAATGATTCATTTCCAGTTATTAAAAATTTTTTTCATATTACCTATATAAATAATTATGGAGCAGCATTTGGAATATTAAATAATAAACTTTGGTTATTAATTATATTTACATTATTAGCTTTTTTTATTATATATAGATATATAAATACTTTTAAAATAAATAAAAGAAATGAAATAGCTTTTAGTTTTTTATTAGGTGGAATATTAGGTAACTTAATCGATCGATTATTTTTAGGATATATTAGAGATTTTTTAGATTTTAATATTTTCGGATATAATTTTCCGGTCTTTAATTTAGGAGATTCATTTATCTTTTTGGGAGCGATTTTATTAATAATAGCAATTTATAAAGGAGAAGACAATGCAAATAGTAGTAAATCAAGATAAAATTAGAATTGATAAATATTTAAGTAATGTTACTGAATATTCCCGTTCTTTAATTCAAAAAATGATTGACGGAGGATATATATTAGTAAATAATAATAATATTAAAGTCAAGCATTTGCTTCAATATGGAGATATTATAATAATAAAAGATGGCTTTATCAAAGAGTCCCATTTAGAACCTGAAAAAATAAAATTAGATATTGTCTATGAAGATCAAGATTTAATTGTAATTAATAAACCTTCCGGAATGGTAGTTCATCCTGGTAATGGTAATAAAACAGGTACTCTAGTTAATGCATTACTTCATCATACTAATAAATTAAGTAATAAAGAAAGTGACATTAGGCCTGGTATTGTTCACCGAATTGATAAAGATACGAGTGGATTATTATTAATTGCAAAAAATGATCATGTTCATGAGTTGTTAGCTACGGAATTTAAAAATAAAACTATAATCCGGGAATATATTGCCCTTCTAATCGGAGAATTAAAAACTGATACAGCTACAATTGATGCTCCCATAGGAAGAGATGTTCATGATCGCATGAAAATGAATGTAACTAATGTTAATGCTAAAAAAGCTGTCACTCATTTAACAGTATTAAATAGATATCAAGGTTATACTTTAGTTAATTTTAAATTAGAAACGGGGCGAACTCATCAAATTAGAGTTCATGCTAAATATATAGGTTATCCAGTATATAATGATCCAGTATATACTAAAAATAAGTGTACATCTTTTGGTCAGTTTTTACATTCTAGTAAATTAGAGTTTATTCATCCTATTACAAAAAAGCATTTAATTTTTGAGTGTTCTTTACCGAAAGAATTCAATGATTTTTTATTTAATTTAGAAACCAAGTAAAAGTAAATATTATTATATTATAAACAAGCCAAAATAGATAAAATATTATCATATATGATAGTTTATTATTAATTTTTTTAGTTTCAATAAATAAATATAAAGTACTTATTAATATCGATATTATTGAAATTATAAATAATAATAAATTATTAATTTCATAAAGCATAAAATTATATAGCCAGTTGGATAATAAATTTAATATCAAAGCAAATAGATAATTATTATTAATTTTTTCATACTTTATAATAGTAAAGATACTAGTTGTAATAAAAATAAAAGCAATAACTGAACCTAAATAATAAATTGACACATTTGGAATTAACCAAGTTAAATTTAAAGTATTAAAATAATTAATATCAAGAGGGAAAAATAAAAAAGGCATAAAGTATAAAAAGAATATTATCGTCATTGAAAAAGCATTTTTTATAATTATCATCACCCTTTACATAACTAAAATTTTGTTATAAAATAATATATGCAGAAGGAGAATATAATATGAGTTTAACTGTTAATAATAGAGATGAAATAATCATGAGATTAGTTCATTATTTTGTTACTGAAGAAAATTATCAACCAATAATTGTAAATGGTGTTAAAAATGAAATCTGGCTTGAAAATTTAGAAGCTCCATACCGCATCATTCGTATTAATTCTAATTATATCCATAATAATGATCAATTAATTTTTGATAATTATAAAGTTAAAAGTATTGCTAAACAAGTAAAGAAAAAAACTTTATCTTTTAAAGTTAATATTTTAAATATTTTATTAGATTTAAATGAGGATATAAATATTCAAGAAGATAAAAATATCGATACTTTTAATATTAAAACTTTAAAAGATGTTAGAAAAGATAATGGATTATCAAGTCTTTTTCCAAAATTAAAAACCTTCACTTTAAATAAAGAGAATAATGTTGAATTAATTGTTAATATAACTAATGATATAAATAAAAAAACTGAAAAGAATAATATTAATTATGAAAATATTTTTAAACCGAAGAAGATAATAGTTACTAAAGTGTTAATTGTAATAAATATTATGATGTTTATCTTTAGTGTTTTATATCCTAATATTTTTAATTTATTTTTTCTTAATTCTGATTTAGTTAAAACAGGTGATTACTGGAGATTATTTACAGCGGCATTCCTACATGCTAATATAATTCATTTATTAGTAAATATGTATTCTCTATATATTATAGGAACTCAAGTAGAAACCTTTTTAGGGAAAAAGAAATTTTTAATTGTTTATTTTGGGACTGCAATATTAGCTAGTTTAATGTCTGCAGTTATTACGCAAGGTAATAGTGTTGGGGCATCAGGTGCTTTATTTGGTTTATTAGGATGCTTATTATATTTTGGTTATCATTATCGAGTATATTTTGGTAGTGTCTTAACAAGTCAAATTATACCAGTTATCGTAATTAACTTATTAATCGGATTTACAGTTCCGATGATCGATAATGCTGCTCATATAGGGGGCCTAATTGGTGGAGTATTTTTAACAATGGCTATTGGGGTAGGTAAGAAAGATGATAAAGCAACAATGATAAATGGGACCATAGTTAGTTTTATTTATATGGCATTTTTAGCATATTTATTATTTTTAAATTAAAAAGCAGTAAAAATATTTACTACTTTTTTAATGATTTTTAATGTTTAAACAATCGGGGATATAAATAACTTCTTTTTTATCAGTTATTAAATAATTATTGGTTTTAGCTATTATTCTAGCTTTAAAGATTCGATCTTTAGTTTCAATTATAGCATCAATTGGTAATTGATTTAAATCTATATTATTAATATTTCTATTAGATAAGCCATAATATGTATACTGAGAGTTTTTGATGTTTTCATCGATTTTATTTTTAAATATTTTGGGTAAATTCATTCTTATCCCTCCACTTATAATATTATATGTATATAAAGCCTAAATGAGATAAAAATAATAATATGAAAAAAAATATTCCCCTTTTACTTACACTTATTTTATTAATGTTACTTAGTTTAATTAATAATTATAGTGCTAAATATATATCGCTAGACTATGATAATTATTTTATTAAACAATTAATTTGGTATATAGTAGGTTTTTTTATTATTTTTATTATCAATAAAATTAATCTTAATTATCTTTTTAAATATAGTTTTTGGTTATATTTATTTGGTAATTTATTATTAATAATTACTTTATTTTGGGGAGTTAATGTTAATGGCAGTAATTCTTGGCTTAGTTTAGGTTTTATTAATTTTCAACCTAGCGAATTAGTTAAAGTTATTTTAATAATATATTTATATTCATTTAGTAAAAAATATATTTACTTAAGTAACTTAAAATATATTTTGCTTACTTCATTAATAATATTAATACCTAGCATATTAACTTTCTTAGAGCCTGATACAGGAGCGATATTAATTTATATTATTATTTATATATCATTTCTGATATCGAGAAATTTAAATAGATGGTGGTATATATTAGGTATTATTTTAATTGTTTTAGTAATTGGTTCGTTTTTAGTATTATATTATTTTTTTCAAGATACTTTTATAAATATATTTGGAACTACATTTTTCTATCGAATGGATCGCATAACTGATTTTATTAATGGGGAGGGTTATCAAATAAATAAAGCTTTAATTGCTATAGGATCAGCAGGTTTATTTGGTAGAGGAATTAGAAATATCCCTGAATATTTTCCTGAAGCCCCAACTGATTTTGCTTTTACTTTACTTATTAATAATATAGGATTAATAGGAGCGGTTATCTTTTTAATAGTATATTTTTATTTTATATATTTAATTATTAATAAATATTATTTAAATAAAAAATTAATCTTACCAATTATATTGCTATTAATGATTCAATTTTCAATTAATGTATTAATGAATATTGGATTATTACCTATTATCGGAATAACCTTACCTTTTATTAGTTATGGAGGAAGTAGTTTAATCTCTTATATGATACTTATTGGATTAGTTATCAATGTAAAAAGTATCAAATGATACTTATTAACGATAATAATAAGGGTTATAATTATAACCACCATAATAACTATATCCATAAGGATAATAAGGTGGATAATATACTGGAGGATTAACATAAACAGGTCTTGGTCGAGCAGCTGAAGCAATAGCAGCTCCTCCTAAACCACCTAAAAGAAAAGGTACTAGAAAATATCTATCTCCAATATTATGGGGAATATTTGTATAATACATAATAAAAGCTCCTTTCATTTTATTATATGAAAAGAGCTTGTTTGTGTTAGTTATTATATAAACGATAAAAATTAAAGGAAGGGCAGTTAAATAATCTAATTGGATATTTGCTAGTACCAAGACCACTTGAAATATATAGATCAGTATTATTTAATTGATATTTTTCATCATAATAGGTTTTAGCTCCATCAGGAGTGTATATAGCTCCGACAAAAGGAATTCTAATTTGACCATTATGAGAATGACCTGCTAATACTAAATCAATATCTAGTTTAATATCTAGTATTGTATCGGGTTCATGAGTAAGTAAAATAGTATAATAATCTTTATTATAATTTGTAAAAGCTTTTGAAATATCTAATTTATTTTCGAGTTTACTTTCTACTCCAATAATATTTATTGGAGTATTATCTTGATAATAAAAAGTAACTAATTCATTTTTTAAGACTTTAAAAGAAGTATTATCAATTATTTTATCAAAAGTTTCACTATAATCATGATTACCTTTAATTAAGTAGTAAGAAATATTAGCTTTCATTTTATTAAATTCTTTTAAAAAATTATCTATTTCATTATTTTTCATATTATGATGTTTATCAATTAAATCCCCAGTAAATAGTATTACATCAGGATTTAATAAATTAATTTCTTTAACAATTTTCTTTAAATCATTTAATTTTATAGATGTTCCATAATGTAAGTCGGAAAAATGCACTATTTTTAAACCTTGATGGTTAATATTTATTTTATTATTTATAATTGCATATTCTTTGACATTTAAACTTTTAATTGAAGTGCTGTATAAAATAGTGACTACTAATAATATAATTATTAAATAAAATATTTTTCTGATTGTTCCTTTTTTTTCTTTTTTTTTCACAATAGTCTCCTTATCAATTATTTTAACATATTTTTTCAGAATATAGTTTTAAAAAAAAAAAGATTATGATATACTAGATATAATAATTAAGGAGTGTAAGTTATGATTAAGATATATAAAATGGTATTTTTCATAGTAATTACTTTATTTATAAGCAATATAGAAGCGTTTTCAATAAGCACTACGTGTACTTATGAAGAGAAAGCCAATTTAAATGATATAGCAGGAAAAATCACTGCTAATTATAAAATTGATGAAATAAAAGAAAAATATGAATTTACCAATCCTGATACGGGTGAAAAATCGATGGAAGAGCAAATAAATATTCAGTTTAATGTAAGTATTTATAATATATTAGATGATGTTTATATTGTTCAAACTAATGATTTTGATAGTGAAGAAGTAAGTATCTATTATGATGAAGCAACTAAAGGTGTATATACGTTTAAAACCGATAATACTTCTGATATCATAAAATACACTTATAATATTTATTCGAACTTAGAAGGATGTCGAGGAGAAATATTAAAAACTTTTATTTTTACAAAACCAAAAATTAATATGTATTCTCAATATGGAATATGCAAAGGTTTAGAAGATACTGATTTTTGTCAAAAGTATATAACAGAGGAATTAAATCTTACTGAAAGTCAACTTTATGAAAAAGTTAAAGCATTGCAAAAAACAACTGTAAAAGATAAAAAAGATAAGAATAATAAAGAGGGTATATCAGATTTTATAATTGATAATTATATTTATTTTATAATTGGTACTGTTGTAATAGGTGGTACAGTTGTAGGATACATAATTGTTAGAAAAAGGAGTGCCCTATGAGACAATTAAAATATGGGATATTTTTATTAATAAGTTTATTATTTATTACTGTAGAAGTGAATGCTAATACGGGAATATGTACAGGAAAAGACATGGATCCTTATGGCTATTGTAATATTACACCTGTTAAAATAGATGGTTCGGCAATTCCAGAACAACTAATTAAATTTACTGATGGTACATCAGCTATTATTAATAGTTATTCAGGTTTTGTAATTGATAGAAATCAAATGATGTTTTGCATCGATGCTAATCATAATGCTCCTGGAGATCAATTATATGGGCTTGCTAGGCCATTTGATGTAACAAGCTCAGCTTATGACCGCTCAATAGCTAAAGTTTATGGAGCTTATATTAATGAAGTAATATGGTTAATGAATCAAGGCAATTCTAAAGAGGCTGCTTATAATCGTTATTTACAAATGATAAATGTTGTAATGAGAGCAATTACAATTAAATATGATTATTATATGCAAGGAGGATCCTCACAATTTTTTATTAATAATTTATTAGCATATGAAAATGTTGTTAAACAATTAGAGGGGTCAAAACCTACTGGTAAGAAATTACAAGAAGATGCTACTTATTACCCGATTCTTAAAAAATGGTATACAGAAGCAATGAGTGGTGCTCAGCCAGTTCAAATTAAACTTGATTTTAATTCAAAAAATGAAGATATTACTACTGAATATATTGGTAATAATTTTACTCAAACAATACCAGTAACAGTAAAAGGACTAGGTGAGTTTACTAATCCTAAATATTCAGTTACCAATCCTAGTTTTAAAATTAAATCAGTAAAATGTGAAAATGAAAAATTAAATTGTAGTTTAGAAAATACAACTCCTGTTAATACCAATTTATTATCAGGAATAACTGGGGATAAATTTGAATTTAAAGTTATTGTAAAAGGTGATAAAACCAACTTTTTAGATGAATCTTCAACAAAAGTTATTATTGAATACGAAAAATATCATATTTTAGATATTGATAATTTAGCAGTTTTAAGATATTCAAATACCGAGCAACAAAGACAAAGAATGATAGCATTAATGCCTGATACTCCTCAAACTGCATCAGTAAAAATAAATATATCTATGCCATCTATGTGTGAAGCAGAAGTTACTGGCGGAGTTCAAAAATATTTATATGGTGGTACACCAATGAGTGAACTTAATTATTTAAAAACAGGATGCTGCAATGTTGATTATGATTACTTGAAAAATGAGGAAGCAAAAGAATATTATTTAGACAATTGCTCTACGGGAGATATAATTCATTTAGTAAATGTATGCAATAATGAAACTAATGAAATGTCTCACTCTTATGTATACCAAAAAGAAATTAATAAAATAATGGATCAGGTTAATGGAGCAGAAGATATGTATATTAAGGGTTCTTATTCTCTTGGTACATTAAAAAACACCTTAAGTAATTATGATAACAATATCGACCGTGTCTATTCTGAAGATGGTATATCTCCAAGAAATGATTATTGTAAAATGTATACTAGCGAAAAACAAGATATCTATTATCCTGGAACGGCTGAATCAACTGGTGGACAATTTTTTGTATTTCGTGAGATAGGTACAAACAAATTTTTACAACCTAAAGTAAATGGTGAAATTTATGCTAATTTTCATACTGATGTTAATAGATGGTTAGATGATTATAAAAAAGCAATAGAAAAAGAAAAAGAAGCTTATACTAGTTGGCAAGAAGCTGCTGCTTTAGAAAATGCAATAGGTAAATTAACTAGTTGTTATTCTTCTGGCGATTGTGGTTGTTGCAGCGATAAATGTACAGGAAGTTGTAAAACAAGATATAGCGGATCAAATACAGCATATGCCGATGCTGGCACTTATTTTAAAGCAGATGGCACTGATTTAAAAACTGTTAGAGCTCGACAATCATGTGGTTGTGGATCTAGTTCTAGAACATCAAAACCATCACCTTCAGCTTCTCAAAGAAGAAACACTTATAATAAAGCTAAGGCGGATAGAATTAAATTAGAAGATTTTAAGGAAGAATGTGAAGCGAAAACCAATATTAAAGATGATTGGAAATATCAATTATCTCCTGAATTAACTTTTTATTACAAACAGAGAATAAATGCAGAAAGTGAAGATGCCCCAAATCCCGCAGAATTACTAACTGAAAGTGTACCGATGGAAATTTCTAAAGAAAAGGTTAAATATTGGGAAGGAATAAGTCAAAATCCGATTGAAAAATCATATTTTGGAAAACCAGAAAAAATTATAATTGATGAAACATATGGAGATGCAAAAGGTGATCGAATAATCGAGTTTCCTTATGATAAAACTAAAGATTATCAAATTGGTTATACTCAAGAATTATTTTATAAACCCTCTGTATATTATTATAGTTTAGTGCCTTCAGGTAAATATATTAAATCACAAGAGAAAAAAGAAGGGAAAAGCGTCTTAGATGTTGGATATGTATTTAATATTGACATAACAAATTATGAAGGTTTTTATGAAACATGGTTTGAAATAGAAAATATTGGTCATTTAATGAAAGATCCAGAAGATAAACCAAAATTAAAATCAAATATTCAAAAATCTGTTGATGACTACATTGACGATAATAAAGATAAATATTTAGATCATGAAGATAAAGTTAATACACAATTATTTGCAAGTAAATGCTTTTATCATAATAAAGAAGTATTATATAAAAGAGATTGTTTAGATTGTACTGATCCTAGTTTTGAAGCTCAATTCTTTTATCGTACTATTTCACTAAATAATGTTAATCCTAATGATCGTGTTAATACTAATTGGACGTCGACTAAAGGTGACCTAGCTAAAAAATCTGTTCAATCATTAGGTGATCAAATTTATAATGATAATACTAGAGAATATTTAGAATATTCATTTATATTAGACCCTAATGATATGAAAGATATAAAAGATTATAATAATAAAAATAAATACAGTGATTTTCAATTAGAATGTGAAAATGGTAAAGAATGTGAAAGTGATTTTCTTACTTTGTGGGCGAAAAACTCTAATACTGAAGAATTATTAAATGATACAAGAAATAATAAATGGAAATATTTTATAAATGGAGCTTGGACTAGTGGTAATATATCTGATTTAATGGGAGGATATCCTCCAGAAACAAAAAATCTAACGGATTGGCCATAAGAGGATGTGAATAATAAATGAAAGAAAGTTTATGGGGCTATTGGCTTGTGGTCTTAGGATTATTTATAATATCGGTAATGATGTTGCTTCAAAATTATACAACAACAAATGAACAAGATTATTATTTATTAAAGGAAGTAACTGAAGCTTCAATGGCTGAGTCAATTGACCTTGCTCATTATAGATTATATGGTGAAGTTAGAATTATTAAAGAAAAGTTTGTTGAAAATTTTTTAAGAAGATTTTCTGAAACAGTAAATATTAATAAAACTTATAAAATTGATTTTTATGATATTTATGAAGCGCCACCAAAGGTAAGTGTTAAAGTAACAACTAGTACTCAAGAATATGCTATAATGTCAGATACCGGTGATTTTGGGGTTGTTAATAAAATAGATTCAATTATTGAAGTATTAAATAATAAGGAGGAATAAGAATGGGAAATATAGGGATATCGATAAAAAGATTTTTAGGTAATAAAAATACAGTTACAATTTTAGGTGTTATAATTGGAATATTAGTATTATATTTTGGTTATAACTGGCGAGTAAATCAAGCGATTGAACCTCTAACTGTTCCTTTTGCTAAAGAAGAAATACTTGGTAATGAACTTATTACTGATGAGAAAATCGGAACTGTTAAAGTTTCTAAAAACATGGTTGATACTACTGATACTCTAATTACTAATCAAGCTCAAGTTAGAGGTAAATATGTTAGGTATGATACAACTATTCCTAAAGGAGGACTATTTTACAGTACCCAATTAATGCTCGAAGAAGAATTACCTAATTCAGTTATAAAGGATATACCAGAAGGATACACTTTATATAGTTTAGCAGTTGATTTACATAGTACTTATGGTAATTCAATAATGCCAGAAGATTATATAGATTTATATTTCAAAGCTGTAAATGATAATAAATTTGTTATGTTTGGTAAATTTATCGAAAGCATCAAGGTTTTAGCCGTAAAAGATTCGGCTGGAGAACATGTGTTTTCATCATCTTCTGATGGTGATCCTGCAGAATTATTATTTGCTGTACCTGATGATTATTACTTACTTTTAAGGAAAGCTGGTTTTATAACTACCAATAATATCGAAATAATTCCGGTACCAAGAAATAAAGATTATAGTGAAAATCCTACTGATACAGTAATTACTAGTGAAGAAATCAAAGCTTTTATTAATTCAAAAGCAGTAGATGCTAGGCAAAATGTTGGAACTAATCCAATTGATACAGAACCAATAGAAGTAGCAGAATAAAGTTTAAGAATAAAAAGGAGGCCCAAAAATGACAGATGCAATTTTTTCACAATTAGATTTTGGTCCATTAAATGAATTTATTAACGATGATAATATTACTGATGTTTCATACAGCAATGGGGGTCAAGTTTGGCTAAAAACCCTTGATAAAGGGGTATATCAGGTTCAAAGGCCAGAAATTAATAATGCTTTAATGGAAAAGCTTGCCTTTCAGTGTTCAAATGTCATGGGAAAAACATTTAATATGGCTCATCCATTTTTAGATGCTGAAAGTGCTGAACTTCGTTTGAATTTTGTTCATGATTCAATCGCAACAAATGGAATAGCTTGTGTTATTCGTAAAACACCAGCTAAAATAAGATTAAAAAAAGAAAAATTATTAGATGAAAAATATGTTACATTGCAAGTACATGATTTTCTTATTAAATGTGTTGAAGGGCATTGTAATATTATTGTTAGTGGTGAAACTGGTTCAGGTAAAACCGAACTTGTTAAATATCTAGCAAGTCATACAAAAGAAGATGAAAAACTTATTACAATTGAAGATACATTAGAACTTCACCTTGATAGAATATTTCCTCATCGTGATATAGTGGCGATGAAAACAAACAATATTGCTTCTTATTCTGATGTTCTTGTTACTTGTATGAGACAAAATCCAAGATGGATTTTATTATCTGAAGTACGTAGTGCAGAAGCGGTAATGGCAGTTCGTAATTCTATTTCATCAGGTCATAATATTTTATCTACTATTCATTCAGATAAAGCTGAAAGTATTCCAATGAGAATGTATTCACTACTTGAAGGGGATCAAGATATTGAGCAATTTTTATCTTCCATTCATAGATATGTTCAACTTGGAGTATATGTAAAAGGTTATATGAGCAAAGAACGAGGTAGGTTTCATCGAGAAATAATGGAAGTTTGCGAATTTTTTGTTGATGAAAATAATGTCGCTTGTAAGAATATTATTTATAAAAAAATGATGGATGGAACCTTCTTTATGAAAAATCCAACTAAATATTTGCTTGAGTATTTATCAATACAAGGGGTAATTCTTCCAAGTGATACATTTAAATTAGGCAGTGAAAATGACGGAAGTCAAAAAGAAGTCAAAATGACTTCATAATATAAAATGGAGGTGCATAATGGAATTAATTGTTTTATTATTAATAGCAATATTTGTATTAACATATCGAAAAAATACCGGCGATAATTTTTATAAATTTCTTATGAATGAATTAGGAAATATTTATGGTAAATATGCACCTTATAGCTTTCAAATGGTCCGAGAAAAAACAAAAGAATTAGGGCAAGAATATACCGTGAAAGAATATATTTCCCAAATTACGATATTCGGTTTTTTAGGAGCCGTAGTAGGATTTTTATATTTTCAAAGTATAATATGGGCAATTTGTTATGGTTTAGTTGCAATAGCTTTTATACCCTTTTTAGCTTATTTAAGATGTCAAAGAGTATATAGTGAGTATATATTTGAACAAATCCAAGTGTATACAACTAATGTTATTATGGAGTTTAATACAACACAAAGTTTTGTTAGAGCTTTAGAAGGTGTAGCAGAATCAGGAGTACTAGAAAGTCCAGTATTAGATGATGTTAAATTAATGATTGATTTATCTTATCAAAATGGTACGATAGATGAATCTATTCAATATTTTGATAATAAATATCCTTATTATATGGTTAAAAATATGCATCAATTATTTTTACAAATAACTAAAGAAGGAGCTAAAGATTCAGGAGAATCACTAGAAAATATGCTTCTAGATATTGATATGCTTGTTGAAGGTGTATATCGTGATAAAATGGATCGAGCAACATTTCATAAGAAATTTTTGACCTTTGGTTTTGCCTTATATTTTTTAGTTATGTTAACTCAATTTCTATTAGGTAGTGATAATTATATAAAAATGTTAGAAGAATGGTATGTTCAGTTTTTACTTCATGCTATTTTAATCATAAATACCTACTTCTTAATAAATGGCGAGAAATTTTATAATGAAGATACGGGGGCTGAATAACGATGTTAATAGAAGTCTTATTATTAGGAGTCCTTTTATATATTATCTTAGAATATAATGGCAGTATTAGTACTAATAAATTTATTATTGATAACAGTAATATATTTATAAAATTAAAAGAAAAAGATTATGATTTTTATGTTAAAGCAAAATATGGAGATTCAATTGATGTTGAAAAATTATTTAATATTAGATTGCGAAATGGTTTGTTTGTGATACTAATAATGCTCTTTCTTTTTATAACTAATATAAATTTTGCCAATATTTTATTTTGTATAATAGCGGGTTATGGAGTATATAAATTATCTTATTTGTCACTTAAAAAATATTATAAAACTCATTTACATACAATAGATTTAATGCTTCCTTATTATTTAAAAAATTTAGAAATATTAGTTCAACATTATACTGTTCCAGTTGCATTAGGTAAATCAGTAGAAGATGCTCCTAAAATTTTTAGAGAAGGCTTAAAAACTTTAATTGAAAAAATTAATGCCGGTGATAGTACTATTAATCCTTATATGGATTTTGCTAAAGATTATCCTGTAAGGGATTCAATGAGAATGATGAGGTTATTATACCGTTTAAGTCTAGGTAGTAATGAAAGAAAACAAGAGCAATTATTAACTTTTTCTCGTAATATATCGAATTTACAACAAAAAGCTAGAGAATCAAGATATAAAGAAAGATTAGAAAAGATGGAAAGTAAAACAATGGTTATGTTAGTAACTACAGGGGTAGGAGTAATGGTATTGTTAATTATTTCAATTTTGATGATGTTTACATCTTAATATAAAGCAAAAAAATATAAAAATTGACAAATTTGTCATTTTTTTTAATTTAGGGGTTGCTTTTTATAAAATTAATCGATATAATATAATTGCTTAAGGTAAATTAGAACAATCAATTAATGACTTGCATAATTTTTCCAAAAGAAAAGTTATGCATAAAAATTATTAGAAATAATAATTTTATAAATTTATTTATTAAATTTAACAAAATAATTTTTACTAAAATTAAAATTATTAAAAATTTAATAAATGATAATTAATTTTGTTTTAATTAAAGTAATGAAGTTTTACGAAAGTAAAATCTTATCTACGGTAAGCGGGACAATTGTTTTCGGAGAGTGTGTTACTCCAAATGATAGGTAGTTACCGGGTTGTACTGATAATACTCCGCAATCATATATATTATATTTTTAATTAAATATAATGTGTATTGTGACTATTCATCAAACCAGACTAGATAATTTATCAGATTATCTAGTTTTTTTGTTGCATTAAGTGTTTTGATTTGTTATAATTTATTATAGAATAGAGGTTTATTAAGGGATGAATGATTGGATTAGTGTGTATAAAAAAAATAAAAAAACAAATCTTTATCAATATATGTATTTAATATCCAACATATTGTCCATTGATAATAAAAAAATCTTAGGTAGTAAAAAAAGAACCTCTGAAATTTTAGAAAAAATATGTGAAATATATATCGACGAGATTTATTTAAATAATAATAAGAAAATTAATTTAAGTAACATGTTTATAGAAAATAAATATATTGATGATTATAAATTACATAAAGAAATATATTCGGTGATCAAATTTTTTATAAAAAATAATATTGTTCTTGATATTAAAAATAATGAAAAAGATATTATCTTAATTGCAGTATTTATTAAATTAGCTATCGAATTGGACAGTTTAACAAATCCATTTACAAATGAAAAAATAAATATATATAATTTAGCTACTGAATATATAAATTTATATCACAAAATAGATTTTATTTATTTGATAGATCAAGGTAAGAAGAATACTAAGTTATTAATTGATGCAATTAAAATAAACTTTGTAAAAGAAAAAAAGTTTTTTAGTATTTTAACAAGTGATAACTCATTTAATAAATATATTAGAATAAATGAAAATGTTCCCTATTATATTACTCAATATAATTACTATATTAAAAGTTTAGAAAATTATAATCCAAAACCGATAAAAAATGTTTATGAAACATCAAAAATAGATGAGCAATTCACTTTTATAAGTATTGAATTAGCAGTTATTACTTTAGTAAAAGAAATCGCAGTTCAAAAAGATTTAAGCACTTTCTTAATTCCTGTTAAATTAGATTTTTTTGAAAAAGACAAAAATATAAAGGATTTAAAATCAATATTTGAATTAAAAATAATCAATAAAAAAATAAAAATACTTATAAATTATGATGATATAAATAATAATTTACTTAATATATTAAAAAGAAATAAAATAGATTATTATATATATTGTAATAAAAATGCAACTATAACCAATTTTGAAGAGAATGAAAAATATGTTTTTAGTAAAGAATTTATTAAAAAATATCAACTTGAAGCAAGAAATAACGTTATACTAGAAACAATAAATGTATATATGAAAGATAATGATATATTATTTTTGAAAGGTAAGGAGAATAAAATATGAATGTATATGGGGAATTTTTCCTAAAGTTTATGGAGCCCTTTTTTGGAGGTATAATAAGTTTATTTACTGAACTAGGTAAGTCACTTTTTAGAATATTTAATATCCTTACTTATATTGATATTATTAAAGAATATATAACTGAATTAAGTGGCATAGGAATAGTTATGGTAGTTATAGCTACACTTTGCTTATTATTATTGTTTGGTTTATTCTTCTTCTTTGTTTATAAATTAATAAGTAATTTTGTAAAATATCGTCAAAGAATGAAACATCAAGAATCATTAGTTGAAGAAATAGATAATTTAAATAATGAAGTTATAAAACTTAAAAGTGAAAATGAAAAATTTCTTAATATGACTGATCCTAATTCTGGTGAAATTGAGTATGATGAAGAGGGAAATGTAATTAATAAATTATCAGAAGGTGAGAGCAGATTCTTTAAATTAACTCAAGTAGATAATATGATGGAAACTTATGAAGCAAAAATATATGCAGAAATTACATCTTTAGAAAGTTTATGTCAAGATTTTTTAAATTATTCAGCTTCTAAATTAGGATTATATTATGATATTTCTTTAATAAGATTATTTGTAGCTGCATTTGCTTCAAATAGATTGATAATATTGCAAGGTATATCAGGTACTGGTAAAACATCACTTGCATATGCTTGGGGAAACTTTGTCAATAATAATACTGTAATAGCACCTGTTCAACCTTCTTGGCGAGATAGTTCAGAGTTATTTGGATATTTTAATGAATTTACGAAAAGGTTTAATGAAACTGAAGTATTAACTAAGATGTATGAAGCTAAATATCTAGATAATGTATATACAATATTGTTAGATGAAATGAATATATCACGTGTTGAATATTATTTTGCTGAAATGCTTTCGATATTGGAACTTCCATCGGCAGATGAATGGGTTATTGATTTAGTTCCGAATACATGGGCTAATGATCCGAAATTACTTGAAAATGGACGTTTAAAAATCCCATTTAATATGTGGTATGTAGGGACAATAAATAATGATGATTCTACATTTATGATAACTGATAAAGTATATGATCGTGCTATGCCAATAAATATTGATACAAAAATACCTCCATTTGAAGCTCCCGATACTGAAGCAATTAATTTATCAAGCAAGAACTTCATTGATTTATTTAATAAATCAAAAGATGAACATCCAGTTAGTGAAGAAACATTAAATAAAGTGGCTGAAATGGATGATTATGTTATAACTCATTTCCGGATTGCATTTGGTAATCGTATTGTCAAACAACTAAGAGATTTTATTCCTGCTTATGTTGCTTGTGGTGGTGATGAAATGGTGGCAGTTGATTACATAATTGCTCATAAGATATTGAGAAAGTTTGATCAATTAAATTTATCATATATAAGAAATGAAATAGATGGATTTATTACCTTTTTAAATCAAACATTTGGACAAGATGTAATGAAAGAGTGTATTATTTATTTAGAAAGACTTAAAAAAACAATATAGTAAAGGAGTAATGTTATGACTGAAGGATTATTAGATTTAGTTAATAATGTCCCAACTGATGATTTAGATTTGTTTTCATCCAAAACAAAATCAATATTAACTGCAAAAAAATATGTTGAAAAAGTATCAGTAGATTTTTCATGGGTAGATGAGATTTATGAATCAATTCCTTATATCGACAATATAATTCGTAATCCAAGGCGTTTTATTACTCAAGAAGAAGACGTAATTAGAATTGAAAAAGTTAAAAAAGTTAGTGAAGAATCAATAAAGCACCTAGCTCAACATACTTCTTTAATTCAAAAAGTTGATCAAGATGGAACGGTAAAACCGCTTAAATTATTAAATGTATTTAAAGAAGAAACAATTGATTTATATGAAAATAGATTTATTTATTCATTAGTAAATAATTTAAATGTATTTATTCAAGGTCAGTTAATATATAAAGATGAAGAATCATTTAATAAAGAAGTTAAAACAGTTAATTATGAAGCTCAAACAAAATTTGAAAAAGAAGATATTACAATTAAACTTTTAATAAGATCAGCTAATTATGAAAACTTAACTATATCTAATGAAAAAGCCAAAGATTTAAAAGAAAAATTGAATTACATTGCTGATATTTTAGATGATTTTATGAGTAGTGTTTTTATGAAAACTATGAGAAATGCTACGCCAGTTAGATCACCAATTAGAAAAACAAATATAATACTTAAAGATGTTAATTTTATTTATGCTTTAAAATTATGGGAATTTTTAGAAGGCTTTCAAGTTGAAACACCTCTTAAAAAATATAAAGAGACGATTGATTTAGCTAATAACAAACTCGATAGTAATTATGCTTTAACTTATTATTTAAATTATTATTTTTTAAATGATAGAGATCGTAATGAAACTGATGAAACTAGTAAACATGCTGGTTTAAAAAAAATAATATTTGACACTGCTAAAGATTTTGATAATGATGAAATTGAATTAAGAAAATTATTAAATAATGAATTAAAATTAGCGGCAAAGTATAAACAAGATCAAATAAAGGGAATTAGTATTTCATTTAAAGATTTTATTGATAATCATCGTAACAAAATGAAAGAAGCATTATTCATTTTAAAATAATTTTAAATTAATGGAAGGGAGAAAAAAATGGCTAATAAAAATAAAAAAGAATCTAAGATTAACCCAATATTGGGCCGAGCTGGACAATCTATTGATTTAGTAAAATTTAATATTAAAAAGGAACAAGATCAGTTTACTGAAATCGAAAAAATATTAAAAGAAATATATCAAAATGATCTAAAAATTAATAGAAAACATATTTTAAAGTGTTTGAAATTAACCTGGTCAGTTAATGATGATTTTATATTTCTTCCTTTTAATTTAAAAGTTTCAAAAGAAAAATTCACTTTAAAATTTGATGTTCAACCTAAAAAAGGTATTGGTTTTGGTTGGGTAATATTCGCAATTTGGTTATTTTTATTTGCCTTTATTGGTGCTACCTATGCTGGTTTTACATATCTAAGTATTGCAAATTTAAATAAAGATATTGATGGAGATGGAATAGCAGATATTAATATTGATATTAATAATGATAAATTAGCTGAAATAAATGTTGATATAAATAATGATGATATACCAGATTTAAATATAGATTATAAAGGAAATCGGAGAGCGGTATTTAATATTGATACGGATAATGACCAAAAACCCAATTATAATATAGTAAATGATGCAACAGGTGGTAAAGCATGTTTAATTAATTGTGATTTAGATGGAGATGGATGGCCTGATATAAATTTAGATTTAGATGGTGATGGTATAATAGACATAGATATCGACACTGATAATGATAAAGTACCAGACTTAAATTTAGATGTAAATGGTGATGGTCTTTGTGACATAATGTGTGATACAAACGGGGATAAAGTTTGCGATATTAAATGTATAAAAGTTGTAGAACAAAATGAAGATGTAAAAACCGGATCATCTACCCAAACAGGTGAAGCAAATGTCGAAACTTCTACACCATATTTATTAATAAATTATAATGATGGTATAACAGTAAATGTCAGAGGTCTGTTACCTGATGATCAACCTGAAATTGCTGGACTTCCAGTTGTAAAACCAGTTAAAGAATTTACTGTTGAGAATTTATCTGATTACCCTATATATTATGGTATAAGATGGAATGTAAGTACCAATACCTTTGTATCAGATAATTTAAAATATACTATTCAAGGTACAAATGGGGCTCCCAATTTGGAACCTACACCTATGCCGGTAACATCAAGATCAATATATGAGCGAGTATTAATTATGCCTAGAGTAACTCAAAAATTTAGGATTCAAATAAATCTTCATGGTACTGGATTACCTCAAAATGAAGATCAAGGGAGAGAATTTATAGGTCAAATTGAAATTAATTTAAATAATTAAACACTATCAATTAGTGTTTTTTATTTTACCTATGAGGATTTTTTTCTAATTTAACTTATTTTTGCATATAATTGATTGGTGATAAAATGTTTTACTACAAAATCCAGAAAAGATTATATTTAACTTTTTTAATATTATTATTAATTTTTTTAGCCATCATATTAAGACTTTTTTATATTCAAGTATTTAAAACTAAAAGTTTAAATGAACTTGCCAGTAATTTGTGGAGTAGAAATTTACCTATTTTAGCTGATCGTGGTTTAATAACTGACCGAAATGGTATTGTATTAGCTGAAAATATTACTACTACAAGTTTAGTAGTTATCCCTAATCAAATTAAAAATAAAGAAAAAGTATCAGCTGATATTGCTAAAATATTAAACACAGATTATTTAAATATTTATAAATTTGTTAGTAAAAGAAGTTCAATAGAAAGAGTTCACCCTATAGGAAGAGGACTTAGCTATGATATAGCTGAGAAAATAAATAATTTAAATTATGATGGAGTATATTTGGTTAAAGAATCAAAAAGATATTATCCTTATGAAACTATGTTATCACATGTTTTAGGTTATGTAGGAATCGATAATCAAGGCTTATCAGGTATTGAACTAGAATATGATAAATATCTAAAAGGAAATGATGGAGCAATTAAATATTTTTCAGATGGTAAAGGAAACCGACTAGACCTAAGTGAAGTTTACACTGAACCGGTTAAAGGTAATAATTTATCATTAACCATTGATGCTAAAATTCAAGAAATGGTTGAAAGAGAACTTGATAATGTAATGATTTCTTTAAATCCTGATCAAGCTCTTGTATTAATAATGGATCCTAATACTTCAGAAGTTATTGCTATGAGTAGTAGGCCTAATTTTGATAGTAATAAATATCAAAATTATGATATTGAAACTATCAATCGTAATTTGCCAATATGGGGAACTTATGAACCAGGATCCACTTTTAAAATAATAACATTAGCAGCTTCTTTAGAAGAAAAAACGATTAATTTATTTGAAGATCATTTTCATGATAGTGGATCAGTTACAGTAGAAAGTGCTAGAATAAAATGTTGGAAATCAGGAGGACATGGTTCTCAAACTTATTTAGAAGTAGTCCAAAACTCCTGCAATCCTGGATTTGTATCTTTAGGTCAAAAATTAGGAACTAATCTTTTATATAATTATTTAATTAAATTTGGTTTTGGAACTAAAACTGGTATCGATTTAAATGGTGAAAGTTCGGGAATATTATTTAAACTCGATCAAATGGGTCCTATAGAAACTGCTACAACAGCTTTTGGTCAAGGTATAAGTGTAACCCCATTGCAACAAGTAAGGGGTGTGAGTGCTGCTATTAATGGAGGAAAATTACATATACCATATATCGTAAGAAGTATTAGTGAACCAGAAACTAATGAAGTCATAGTACTTAATAAACCTAAATTAGTTAAAGAAGTTATTTCGGAAGAAACTTCTAAATTAGTCAGATATGCTTTAGAAACCGTAGTAGCTCATGGAACGGGTCGAAATTCTTATATTGAAAATTATCGAGTTGGAGGTAAAACTGGTACAGCTCAAAAAGTAAAAGATGGTGTTTATATGGTCGGTAATTATATTTTATCATTTATTGGTTTTTTTCCCGCTGATAAACCTGATTATGTAATTTATGTTGCTGTTGATAATCCAAAAGGAATAACTCAATATGGAGGAACAGTATCAGCTCCCATAGCTAAAAATATTATGTTAAGTATTATTGATTATCTACATTATAAACCAGTAAAAAATGAATTACAAAAAGAATATTTTTGGCTTGATACCAAATATTTATATTTAGAAAATGTAGTAGGTCAAAATATTAAAGAAGTAAAAAAACAATTAAAGAACTTTAAAATTGAGTATAGTGGTAGTGGAACAAATATTATTGAGCAAAATCCTAAAGGGGATACTTATGTCAAGGAAGGTAGCACTGTAAAGTTAATGCTTAATTAATTTTACTTTATATAAAAGAAAATAGTATAATGATTATGAGGTGAGAATATATGTTAATATTAGCTAAATCAATATTAGGTCTTATGCTAGGATTTGTTTTATCTTTGATAACAGCGATAATATTAATACCAATATTAAAAAAATTAAAAGCAGGTCAAACAGTAAGTCGGTTAATTAATAAAAGGCATTTAGAAAAAGATGGAACTCCTACTTTAGGGGGATTAATATTTATAATTCCTACTATTGTTATAATGGGACTTTTATATTTAAAAGGAAGTATTGAAATTACAGCTTCTCTAAGTATTTTAATATTAGTTTTTCTTGCTTATGCATTGTTAGGTTTTATTGATGATTATAAAAAAATAAAATATAAAAACAATAAAGGTATATCAACGATTAATAAACTTATATTCCAAACGATTATTGCAATCATATTTTATGTTATTTTTATTCAATATGGTGGTGATTCTAATTTAATTATTTCTTCTCTAGGTATAAACATTCCTTTAGGATGGTCATTTGGTATTTTCATATTATTAGTTTTAGTAGGAACAACTAATGCTGTTAATATTACTGATGGTTTAGATGGTTTATGTGGAGGGCTTTCTGTAATGGCTTTTCTAGCTTACGGAGTTATTGCTTGGGGAACTTCATGGCTAGCTGGTTATCAAGAAATTGCTATCTTCTCATTTGTTTTGATAGGAAGTATATTAGGTTTTTTAGTCTTTAATACTCATCCTGCTAAAGTATTTATGGGTGATACTGGATCACTTGCTTTAGGAGGAGCTCTTGCTACAATTGCTATATTAACAGCTCATGAACTATCATTATTAGTAATTGGTGGAGTATTTGTTGTTGAAACTTTATCTAGTTTAATTCAAATAATAGCAATTAGAAAATATAATAAAAAAGTATTTAAAAAAGCCCCTCTTCATCATCATTTTGAAGAACTCGGGTGGATTGAAACCGATATTGTTAAATTATTCTGGACGATAGGTTTATTACTTGCTATGTTAGGAATTTTATACGGAGTTTGGTTGTAAAAATAATTATTAATGGGGGTTAAATAATGAATAAGAATATTGGTATTATAATACCTGTAGTAATATTAACTTTATTTGGTTTACTAATGGTATATTCATCAAGTAATATTTGGAGTGAATATAAATATAATGATTCTTTTCATTATTTAAGACATCAAAGTATTTTTGTTGTTGTGGGTTTTATAATCATGTATATATTATCTAAAATTGATTATAAAATATATTATAAAAAAGCAAATTGGATTTTACTAATTTGCTTTTTATTATTAGGGCTTGTCCTTATACCAGGTATTGGTATCATAAGAAATGGATCAAGAAGTTGGTTTGGTATAGGTGCTTTTGGAATTCAACCTAGTGAGTTTGCTAAGATATGTTTAATTATCTTTATGGCTAAGTATTTAAGTAATAATGTTAAAGATATGAGTAATTTTAAAAAAGGTGCCTTACCTATTTTAATAGTGATATTTATCTTTTTTGCTCTTATTATGTTAGAGCCAGACTTTGGAACTGGCATGGTTATAGTAATAAGCTTAATAGGAATGTTATTTATATCAAATATTAAACTAAACTTTTTTGCATATGCAGGCGTTGCTGGTTTAGTTGGTATGATAGGTTTAATAATAGCTGCTCCGTATCGAGTAGCAAGAATAGTTTCTTATTTGAATCCTTGGAGTGATCCTTTAGGATCAGGATTTCAAATTATTCAAAGTTTATATGCAATTGGACCTGGTGGTTTATTTGGCTTAGGACTAGGTAATTCTATTCAAAAACATTTTTATTTACCTGAACCACAAACAGATTTTATTTTTGCTATAATTTGCGAAGAATTTGGTTTTTTAGGAATTATAATCTTAGCTAGTCTATATTTATATTTATTTTATAAAGTATTAAAAGTAAGTATTAATATTAATGATTTATTTGGTAAATATTTAGCTTTTGGACTTATTTTTGGGATAATTTTTCAAACAGCGTTAAATATTTGTGTTGTAATTGGTTTACTTCCTGTAACGGGAGTAACTCTACCATTTTTTAGTTATGGGGGCTCTTCATTATTAGTATCTTTAGCAAGTATTGGAATTATTTTAAATATTGGTAAAAATGTGAAATAAAATATATCTAAAATATTTATAGTATAATATAATAAAAATAGGAGGAAAGATATAGATGATGGAAATGATAACTTTACCATATAAATATAATGATTTTAGTTTTATAAGTGAAGAAACAATGAAAAATCATTATGAAATATTATATAAAGGATATGTTAATAATTATAATAGAGCATTTTTAGATTTACGCAAGGCAAGAGAAGAAAATGATTATATTAATATAAAAGCATTAGAAAAAAATTTAGCTTTTCAAGGAGCAGGAGCAGTTTTACATCAATTGTTTTTTGAAAATATTAGTCCAATTAAGAAACCTATAGACCAAATATTAACTAATAAAATTAATGAAGATTTTGGTTCCTTTGAAGCATTTAAAAATCAATTTATTAATAATATTACTAATATTGAAGGTAGTGGGTGGGGAATACTTGGTTATAGTAAAATGTTAGATAAATTAATTATCCTTCAAGTTGAAAAACATCAAGACCAAACTATATGGGATTTTGTTCCTTTATTAGTAATAGATATATGGGAACATGCTTATTACTTAGATTATAAAACTAAGAAAAAAGAATATATAAATGATATTTTTAATTATATTAATTGGGCCATAGTTAAAGAAAGATATAAAAATGAAGGATAAACTTCTTTTTTTATGATTATTTTGTTATACTAAATTAGTAAGAAAGTAGGTATAAAAACATGGTTCTAAATAGTAAAAGAGTAATTGTAACTGGAGGTGCATCAGGGGTAGGAAAAGAATTAGTAAAACAATTATTAGAAAAAGGTGCATATGTAAGTGCATTAGATATTAATATCGAAAATTTAAAAAAGTTAAAAGCTGAATTAAACAATGATAAATTATTTATTTATCAAGTTGATGTGACAAATGATAAAAATATTAAAGACTTTAAAAAAGATTATTTTAAAGATCAACCTTGGATTGATGTTTTAATAAATAACGCGGGTATAATTCAACCATTTATTAATATAAGTGACTTAGATATAAATATTATTGAAAAAGTAATGAATGTCAATTATTATGGCCCTTTAAAGTTAATAAAAACTTTTATTAACGAATTAAAAGAAAGAGACGAGGCATATATATTAAATGTAAGTAGTATGGGAGGTTTTTTTCCTTTTCCAGGTCAATCAGCTTATGGAGCTTCTAAGGCAGCATTAAGTTTACTTACAGAAGGATTATATTCTGAATTACTTGATACTAATATTAAAGTATCACTAGTACTGCCTGGTGCTATGGCAACAGATATTGCTAAAAATTCGGATATTGAAATAAAAGAAAATAATTCTAAAGAAATAAAAATGATAACCGCAAGTGAAGCAGCTGATAAAATAATAAAAGTAATTGAAAAAAATAAATTTAAATTATACTTAGGTAATGATTCTAAATTTATGAATTTTATGTATAAATTAAATGCTAAAGCCGCTATTAAATTTATAACTAAATTAATGAAAAAATAAGGAGTTTTTTATGTATCATTTTATTGGAATTGCTGGTTCAGGAATGAGCTCTTTAGCTTTAATTATGTATAATTTAGGATTTAAAGTCAAAGGTAGTGATATAGGTAAAGATTTTTTTACGACAGAAGAATTAAAAAAATATGTAAAAATTACTATATTTGATGAAAAAAATATAACTAAAGATTTAATTATTGTCCAAGGAAATGCTTTTAATGATGATAATGTTGAAGTAAAAAAAGCCAAACAATTAGGGCTTAAAATATATAGTTATCAAGAAATGGTAGCTAAGTTAACTAAAATGTTTGAAACGATAAGTATCTCGGGTTGTCATGGAAAAACAACGACAACATCAATGTTAAGTCATATTCTTAAAAATATCTGTGGTACTAATTATTTAATTGGTGATGGGACAGGTTATGCAAGTAAAGAAAATAAAACTTTTGTTCTTGAAGCATGTGAATATAAAAGACATTTTTTAGCTTATAAACAAAAATATACAATTATTACTAATATTGATTTAGATCATATTGATTATTATAAAGATATTGAAGATGTTATTGATGCTTACAGAAGTTTTGCATCTAATACTGAAAAATGGATAATAACTTATGGAGATGATCCATATACAAGGGAATTAAAGATTAACAAAGATATCTTATATTATGGATTAAAAGAAAATAATGATGTAGTAGCTAAAAAGATAAAATATGATTCTAATGGTACAACATTTGAGGTTTATATTAATAAAGAATATTATAATACATTTTTTATTAGATTTACTGGAGAACACATGGTTTTAAATTCATTAGCGGTTATAAGTCTATGTTATTTAGAAAAGTTAAATAAAGATAAAGTAAAGCATGAATTAGGTACTTTTCTTGGTGCAAAAAGAAGATTTTCAGAAGAAAAAATTAACAATAATATTATTGTTGATGATTATGCTCACCATCCTAAAGAAATTGAAGTAACAATTAAAGCTGCTAAATTAAAATATCCTAATAAAAAAATAATAACTATTTTTCAGCCCCACACATTTTCAAGAACAAAAAAGTTTATTAATGAGTTTATTAAAGTATTAAATGAAAGTGATATAACTTATGTATTAGATATCCATCCATCAAGAGAAAAGTTAGAAAATTTTCCTAATATTAATTCAAAAATAATAATATCTAAATTAAAAAAGGGTTTTTATATTAGTAAAAATAATGCTGATGAATTATTAAAATATAATAATGTAGTTTTATTATTTTTAAGTCCTAATAGTTTAAAAGGATTAATCGATGATTATAAAAATAAAATAAAAAGTTAAAAAAATTTAACTTTTTATTTTACATTGGCACTTGTTTTCTTTGCAAATACTACATGTTTAAGTTATAATTATTTTAAGGTGTGAGGCTAATGGCTAAAAAGAAAAAAAGAAAAGAAGATAATAATAAAGTCAAATTCAGTACTGAGTTAACTGGTTTAATATTAGTTTTAATTAGTGTTATTGGTATTGGTTCTTTTGGTCCTGTTGGAAACTTAATAAAAGATTTCACTATATTTGTTATGGGTGCATGGTGGGCTATATTAATTGTATTATTTTTAGTTTTAGGAACATATATGATATTAAAAAGAACTTTACCAAAGTTTTTTACTACTAGGTTAATAGGTTTTTATATATTATTAATAGCTCTTTTAACTTTATCTCATATGGAATATATTAAAAATAATCCTGATATTATGATAAATTCAATTTTTAAAGAAACAGTAGATAATTTTTTAAATACAATCAAAAGTGATAATTATTTTAATTTAAAAAATATGGGTGGAGGAATTATTGGAGCAGCATTTGCATGGTTATTAGTACTAGCAATTGATATAAAGGGAACATATATTGTATTAATTGTTTCAGCGATATTTGGTCTGATAATGTTATTAGATATAAGTTTTGCAGATATCTTTAATAAACTTAAAAAAATATTAAATAGTATAAAAGAAAATGCAAAAGATAGTAGATTATTTAAAATGCCTGATGATGAAGATAATTATGATAATAATGTTTCTGATAAAATAATTGTATCAAGTGCTGAAGATATTAAAAATATGAATCTTAATTATGTTTCAGGAGAAAATTATCAACCAGAAAATTCTACTAATGGTAATTATAAATTACCTTCTATAAATATACTTGATCCAGTAAAAAAATTAGGCAGAGTAAATCCCACGGAATTTATAAATGCTAATAAAATAGCCCTTGAAAAAGTTCTAAATGATTTTCAAATTACTGGAAAAGTCGTTGATATTCATGAAGGACCTGCTGTTACTCAATATGAAATTGAAATAAAAGCAGCTACTAAATTAAATAGAATAACTAGTATTCATCGTGAAATAGCTTTAGCTTTAGCGGCTAAAGATGTTAGAATAGAAGCTCCTATTCCTGGTAAAAGTACAGTGGGAATTGAAATACCAAATAAGCAAATTGCATCTGTACCAATTAGAGAAATATTTACAACAATTCCAAAAAATATGCAAAATGCCCAAATTTTAGTAGCTTTGGGAAAAGATATAAAAGGTCGGACATGTTGTGCGGATTTATATAATATGCCACATTTATTAGTAGCAGGAGCTACTGGTTCAGGAAAATCAGTATGTATTAATAGTTTTATTGCTTCGATATTAATGTATAAAAGACCTGAAGAAGTAAAATTAGTATTAGTTGATCCCAAAAAAGTTGAATTATCTAATTATAATGGAGTACCTCATTTACTTTGCCCAGTAGTAACCGATCCAAAAAAAGCTAATATTGCTCTTCAAAAAATAGTTTCAGAAATGGATCGTAGATATGGTATTTTTGAAGACAAAGGGGTTAAAAATATATTAATATATAATGAAATGATTACTAAACAAAATAAAAAAAATGATACAGATATACCGCTTTTACCTTATATAGTGGTAATTATTGATGAGCTTGCTGATTTAATGCTAGTTGCAGCTAAAGAAGTAGAAGATTCAATAATGAGAATTACTCAAATGGCAAGAGCAGCAGGGATTCATTTAATTGTTGCTACCCAAAGACCATCAACTGATATAATAACGGGAATAGTAAAAGCAAATATTCCTTCAAGGATATCATTTACTGTTGCTTCCTATATTGATTCAAGAACTATATTAGATACAACAGGAGCTGAAAAATTATTGGGCCGTGGGGATATGTTATATTTACCAATGGGTGAAAATCATCCTCAAAGAATACAAGGGACTTTTATTAGTGACGATGAAATCAGTAGATTAATTGAATATGTATCTAAAGAACAAAAGGCTAATTATGATAATACATTACTTGTTCAAGAACCTAATCATATGGCAGCTGGAGATGGGTATGAACAAGAAGAATATGAAGATCCAATTTATAATGAAGTAGTCCAGTTTGCTTTAGAAGCTGGTAAAATAAGTGCATCTTTACTTCAAAGAAGATTTAGAGTAGGATATAATCGTGCTGCACGCATAATTGATTTATTAGAAGAAAGAGGAATTGTCGGTCCTGCTAATGGATCAAAACCTAGAGAAGTTCTAATGGCATTAGATAAATCAGATAAATAATAAAAAGCAAATGGTTAGTTTGCTTTTTCTATGCGGGAATGATAAAATTATTTCGGTGATTAATGATGCTTAAAATAGAAAACTTAAATGTTAAAATAAATAATAAAGATATTCTAAAAGATTTTAATTTAGATATAAAACTAGGCGAAATTCATGGAATTATGGGACCAAATGGAATCGGTAAAAGTACAATATGTAAAACAATAATAGGTGATCCTATTTATTTAGTTACCAAAGGAAAAATTTTTTTTAATTCTAAAGATTTACTTAAATTAAATATTACCCAAAGAGCAAAAGAAGGAATATATTTAGTTAATCAAAATCCGATCGAGATACCCGGTGTTACTAACGCTGAAATGTTAAGAGTAGCTCTTTTTGAAAAAACCGGTGAAGTAGTAAATATATATGAATTTAATAAAAAATTAGAGGAAACATGTGATAAATTATCAATTCCAAGAAGTTTTATTCATCGAGGTATTAATGAAGGAATGAGTGGTGGAGAAAGAAAGAAAAATGAACTTCTTCATCTTTGGATGTTAGAACCTAAATTAATTATTTTAGATGAAATAGATAGTGGTTTAGATGTTGATAGTATTAAAGTAGTATGTGATAATCTGAAAGAATATTATAAGAATCATAAAGTTAGTATATTAATAATAACCCATGGTCCACAATTATTAAAACTACTCAGTGCAACTCATATCCATATTTTAAATGAAGGAAAAATAATAGCAACCGGCGACTATAATTTAGCTTTGAAAGTTGGAAAAGAAGGGTATAAGAAATATAATAAGGCATATTTAGTAAGCGAGAATGAAAAAAATGAATAAACTAAATATGAATAATAGTATCATAAATGATGAAAATAATAATATTATAGTTTCCAAAGATTCTATATATACTATTATGAATCATAGTTTAAAAACTTTTAATATAGAAGTAAAAAGTAATTGTAAAGTTATAATAAATGATTTTAGAATAATAGATAAAGAAGATACTAATATAAAAATAAAAATAAATGGTAAAGCTAGTTTAATATATAATCATTCATTTATTAATAAGAATAAATATGAATTAAATATTAATACGACTTATAAAAGTGAAGAGTCAGAAATAATATTAAATATTCATGGTATAAATGATAAGGGTTTTAATACAACAAATGTTAGTGGGATTATGAGCGATAAAAAAAACAATATTTTAATTGAGGATATAAGACTAATTAATATAAATAATGGCAGTGGAATAATAATACCTAATATTTTAGCAGAAACTAGTAAGATAATTGCTAATCATAATACAACTATAGGTACTATTTCAGAAGATGAATTATCCTATTTAATGAGTAAGGGTATAAGTGAAACTGAAGCTAAAAATTTAATATTAACTGGTTTCTTAATCAATATATTTAAAGATAAAGGGTTAATAACCAAAATAAAAGAAATAATTTATTGGAGGTGAAATAATGCATAGAGAAGATTTTCCAATGCTTAAACAAGACTACATTTATTTAGATAATGGGGCAACAACATTTAAACCACAAATAGTTATCAATGCTATTAATGATTATTATTGTAATTATTCAGCAAATGCTCATCGAGGCGACTATTCAATTAGTTATAAAGTTGATCTTGAATATGAAGGAGCAAGAAAAAAAGTTGCTGAATTTATCAATGCGGATATAAATGAAATCGTATTTAATAGTGGTGCAACTGAAGGATTAAATACCATAGTAACTGGTTTTTTTGATAATTTACTTGAGCCGGGTGATGAAATTATTATTAGTAAAAGTGAGCATGCTAGTAATGTTTTACCATGGTTTAGATTAGCTAATAAAAACAATTCAAAAATTGTCTATGCTCCACTAGATGCAAATTTACATATTACTTTAGAAGGAATAAAAAGTGTTATTACATCTAATACAAAAATAATTGCTTTAGCAGAAACAACAAATGTTGTAGGAGACGTAAGACCAATTAAAGAAATTTGTGAATATGCTCATAAAAATAATATTTTTGTTGTTGTAGATGGAGCCCAAAGTGTACCTCATAAAAAAATAGATGTAAAAGATAATGATGTTGATTTTTTAGTATTTTCCGGTCATAAAATGTGTGGCCCTACTGGTATTGGAGTTTTATATGGAAAAAAAGAATTGTTAGAAGAATTAGATCCCTTAATACTAGGAGGGGGCATGAATGAATCTTTTGATAGTGAAAAAGAAATATATTTAAAAGAAATACCTCAAAGATTAGAAGCAGGAACTCCTAATATTGCTGGAGCAATCGGATTAGGTGCAGCTATCGATTATTTACAAAACATAGGAATGGATAATATAAGTATTTATGAACAAAAATTAAAAGACTATTTAGTATCAAAATTATTAGAAATAGAACATATAAAAATTATCAATGAAGAAGCAGAAAGTGGTATAATAGCATTTAATATTGAGGGAATATTTAGTCAAGATGTAGCTTATTATTTGAATAAATATAATATATGCACTCGAGCTGGTAATCACTGTGCTAAAATATTAAAAAGTGTGACAGGAGTAAAAAACACGGTCAGAGTAAGCCTATATTTTTACAATACTTATGAGGAAATAGATTCCCTAATTGAATTATTAATGGATAAAGAAAAAATATTAAAGGAAATGATATAAGTGGATACTGAATTAAAAAGACAAATTATGTTAGAAAATTATTCCAATCCTTTTCATAAAGAAACAAAAGGTGAAGATTATATTAAAACCAACGCCAATAATATTTCTTGTATTGATGATATAAATTTATATTTGAAAATAGAGAATAATATCATTAAAGATGCTTACTTTGATGGTGAAGCATGTGCAATAAGTACTTCAAGTACATCGATAATGCTTAAAAATATTATAAATAAAAGCATCAATGATGTAAAAGAATATATTAATAATTTTGAGAATATGATTTATGAAAAAGAGTATAATAAAGAAATCTTAAAAGAAGCTCTTGTCTATGATGAAATTTATAAACAAGAAAATCGAAAAACATGTGCAACACTTCCTTATGAAGCTTTAAAAAAAGCAATTGATAAAAATAAAGAAATATGCTAATATTATTGAGTAAGAAAGCAATTATATAGGACTATAATTAATACCTAATTATATAGAGAGTTAACGCTTGGTGAAAGTTAATTAATTGGATTAATGAATCTCCCTATTAGTGAAGTTAAAATCTTCCGGTCTTAAGACCGTTATTAAAAAAAAGAAAAATAAAGGATGGTACCGTGCATATGCACTCCTAATACCATCTTTTTTTGTTAGAAAGGATATATAATGAAAATAATTAATGATATAATAATGTTTAGAAAGACGAGGGCCTTTTTAAATAAATTAAATAAAGAAAAAGAAAGAAGATGAAAAAATGATAGATATTAAATTAATAAGAGAAAATCAAGAAAAAGTAAAAGAAAATATAAAAAAGAAATTTCAAGATGATAAATTATCTTTAGTAGATGAAATATATAATTTAGATATAACATATCGCGAAATTAAACAAAAAGCTGATAATTTAAGAAGTGATAAAAATAAGACTAGTGATAAAATTGGTTCTTATATTCGTGATAAAAACCAAGAAGAGGCAAATAAATTAAAAAATCAAGTTCGAAATTATAGTAATGAAATAGCAGCATTAGAAAAAGAAGAATTAAAATTAGAACAAGATATCCGAAATAAAATGATGTTAATTCCCCAAATAATACATGATACAGTTCCAATAGGTAAAGATGATACAGAAAATGTTGAAATTGAAAAATTTGGCGAACCAATAATACCTGAATTTGAAATACCATATCATGCTGATATTTTAGAAAGAATTGCTGGACTTGATAAAGAATCATCAGGTAGAACTAGTGGTTCAGGATTTTATTATTTAATTGGCGATGCTGCTAGATTACATTCAGCTATGATTAGTTATGCCAGAGATTTTATGATTGATAAGGGATTTACTTATTGTATTCCTCCCTTTATGATTCGATCTGATGTTGTTACTGGAGTTATGTCATTTACCGAAATGGAAAATATGATGTATAAAATTGAAAATGAAGATTTATATTTGATTGGTACAAGTGAACACTCTATAATAGGAAGATACAAAGATCAAATAATAAAAGATGAAAGTCTTCCCATTACTTTAACTTCTTACTCACCTTGTTTTAGAAAAGAAGTAGGAGCTCATGGTATTGAAGAAAGAGGAATATATAGGGTTCATCAATTTGAAAAACAAGAAATGGTAGTATTATGTAATGAAGAAGATCATTTAGATTGGTATAACAAAATGTGGTCATACACGGTTGAGTTTTTTAGAAGTTTAGATATTCCTGTTCGAACTTTAGAATGCTGTTCTGGGGATTTAGCTGATTTAAAAGTTAAATCATGTGATGTCGAAGCATGGAGTCCAAGACAAAAAAAATATTTTGAAGTTGGTTCTTGTTCAACTTTAGGAGATGCTCAAGCTAGAAGACTAGGAATTAGAACTAAAACTAATAAAGGCACCAAATATGTTTATACTCTTAATAATACGATATTAGCAACACCAAGAGGTTTAATTGCTCTTCTAGAAAACAATGTAAATGAAGATGGTAGCATTAATATCCCGATAGTTTTAAGACCATATATGGGGAATAAAGAATTAATTAAACCATAAAAAAATTCTAAGTGAAATAATAAACATTTTCTTTTATAGGCATATTATATATTGGGTGATGAAATGAAGGACGAAGTTTTTGATAAAGTAGAAAATAAAACGCATGTTGATAAAGCGACGATATTAGAGTTAGCTAAACAAGTTAATGATAATGGCTTAAAAGATGAAAAGACTTTAAAATCAGTAATAAGTAAATTATCAGTAATAACAGGTAAAAATGTATCAAAAGAAATGGAAGAAAAAATTATAAAAACCATTTTAGAAGACAAAGTACCTAAAGATGTCGAAAAAATGTTTTAAAAATATTATAACTTTAGTTTTATAATATTTTTTTATTCATAGAATTTATAAATAAACATAAGTTTTAAATGAAAGGGAAGAAGAAAATGGAAAAGAAAGAGATTATTAGTAGCATCTCTGCATGGGGACAAGGAGAAATATATTTAGGAGTAGTAGGAGCTGTTCGTACTGGTAAATCGACATTTATAAAAAAAGTAATCGAAAATTTAATAATTCCTAATATTAAAGATGAAGATGATAAAAAAAGATGTTTAGATGAAACTCCACAAAGTGCTCCTGGTAAAACCATTATGACTACTGAACCTAAATTTGTACCCTCTACTGGTGCTATGATAACAATTGATGAATTTACAACTAATATTAAATTAATTGATTGTGTTGGTTATATAATAAAATCAAGTAATGGTTATGAAGACGATTTAGGAAATCCTAGGCTTGTTAAAACTCCTTGGGGTGTTATATAAAAATGGATACCCCTTAAATAACAGCACAAACCCTTATAATATAAGGCATAATGATATATTTTCTTACTAAGCTTTGCATTTAAATTATTAAGAAAAGGAGAAATTATGTTGAAAACAGAAAATTATTATGAAAAGTCCTTTACTGATTTAGCAAAGTTATATTATGATAAATTTCAAATTCCATTTCCTATTTCATTATTAAAAGCAGTTGAAAATAAAGAAATAAAAACTAAAATAATAAATTGCTTAATTTCTGGTGAATTATATAATTATTATGATGATAGAAAATTCCGTATAAATAAAATAAATAATAAAATTGATTATGTTGAATTGATAAATTTAATAAAACAAAGCATGGATGAAATAGGATATGATTATCAAAAAATGATTAATGATATTAATTCTGTAGTTAATCTTAGACTTAATGGAAAAACATTTTCTTTTGAAGAACATTTAGAGGCACTAGTACTTGCTCAATTGAGCAATCATCGATGGGGCGATGAAACAATAATTAGAAACAGAGAAAATTTAAGATATATTTTTAAATTTTACAATAGAGAATATTTAAAAAAAATCGATCCCGAAGTTTTAACTAAAGAAGTAATAAATATAAATTGTGGTAATGCTTCAATATATAGACAAATGAAAGCATTAAGTTATAATATAACAATACTAGAAAAAATTGAAAAAGATTATGAACACTTAGATTGTTTTGTTGCATCAGCTGAACCGAATACAATAGCCAATATATTGTATGATGGTAAATATAAACTAAATCAAGTAGGAAAAGCTTTTGCATTAGATTATTTAAAAAAAGTTGGAATAAACACTTGTAAATCGGATTCACAAATAACTAGATTATTTGGTTCTAATAGATTATCTTTAGTCAATAATCATATAGCTACAGCTTTAGAAACTATGTCAATAATAAAAAAAATAACAAACGATCCATTAATTTCTGAAATAGAAGTTAATTCTTTGTTGTGGCAATTTTGTTTGCCAAGAGGTGCAAATATATGTACTAAAAATCCAAATTGTTATTTATGTAAATTAAATCATTTGTGTAATTATAACAATTAGTAATATCGTATTTTTATATAACTTGCAGAAAAGATATAAAAGTATTATAATAAATCTATAAAATGAAAGGGAAATTTAATGAAAAATAAAGAAACTGTTATTAATTTCAATGAAATTAAATTTGAAACAGAGAGATTAATTATTAGAAGAATTAAAAAAGAAGATTGGCAAGACTATAATGAAATTATGGGAAACGAATTAACTATGAATTTTTTAGGACGTGCTAATACTTTAGAAGAAGTTAAAGGTTATGTGGAAAATCAAAGTAATCAAGATTATAATAACTTAAGTGGAAATTATGCTATCGTTTTAAAAGAAGAAAACAAAGTAATAGGTCAATTTGGATTAGAAATTAATACTAAACATTCAAAAGCTTCGATTAGTTATCTATTTAATAGTAAGTACTGGAATAAAGGGTATGCAATAGAGTGTGCTAAATTTATGGTGGATTATGCTTTTAATGAAATTAATTTAAATAGAATAGAAGCAGATTGTGTAAAAGAAAATGAAGCATCCTTAAAAATATTTAAGAAATTAAATATGAATTTTGAGGGGGAATTTAAAGAATCTCGTTATAATAAAAGACTAAACAAATTTTTTGATGTAGTATATTATGCGATATTAAGAAGCGACTATAAATGAACTTAATAATGTATTTTATTATACTAATAAATTAGAATTAAAAGCAAAATTAGAGTAACTTTTTCAAAATAATTACAAACTGTATAAAGAGTTGTGATTACAAACTGTATGTTAGTGTAAAGAGTTTTTGGGATTTTTAGAAGGATTCATTAAAAATATAATTGTATTTTAAAATTAATAACGAAAGTTGTTAATTTTTTAGTATTTATAAGATAAAGCAATTGTTGGTAACTTTGGAAGTTTTGGTTTAGTATCTTTATGATACATATCAAAGATACTATAATTAATATTTTCTAAATCAATAATAATTTGTTCTTTATTATTGTGGTTGTTTAAATATAATTTTTTTAAATTGTAATTATTTTTATATAACATACGATGTTCCATTAGTTTGTCTATCATTTTTAAAGAATAAGCTTTAGGCCTTGAAGTAAATAGATCAGCTATATTATGCGAAATATTAGATTCCATACAACATCTTAAGTTATTGTTATAAGAATTAAGAATGTATTGCCAATTATTAAGAATATATGTTTCCTTTTCCAAGATGGTTTTTTGTCGATGAGGATAACTTATTATTAAATTAGTGCACAGTTCTTTAAAAGTTTGTTTATCATCATTTAAAATATAGGTAGTAGCGTTATATTCTAAAAGTTCATTTTGACATATGTGATGCAGTGCCTGTTTGAAATGGAATTTATCAAGTCCAAAAATAACATTGGTATTAGTGGTAAATTTAAAATAATTTTTAATATTTTTAATCCATCCAGCACCATCACCCATATAATATATATTTTTAATTTTATCTGTATTATATACTTTGTATATGTAATCTAGAACATTATCAACAATAGAACCACTATAGTTAGAAAATATCATTTTATTAATTAGTTTAATTCGATTACCATCATTGTTGATTTTATCGAAAACTACAATTGACTTTATAATTGCATCTTTCTTATTATTGCGTTGGGTATGAATAAATTTTTCATCAGCCATGATGTAGATACTATCTACATCATTAATCGGTTCACATTTAGGAATTGGCATAACGCTTTTTAGAATGATATTACGTACTATTTGCCTAGATAATAAACAATCCTTTGATAAGTTTATTCTATTACCAATCATTTCAGAAATAAGACTACCGGTCTTTTGAAATGAATATTTAGTAGAATAATCAATCACCAATGCTTTAATGTAAGGATCAAAATAATCGTACTTATTAAGACCTAGAAACCAATCTAAATAACAAAATGAGCCTTTATTATGCTTGTCTGAATAGAATGTTCTTTTAAATGTTATTTCTCCAAAGATGGTCATAAGTGATCTTGTATGATGGGCTTTAATATGATACTTTCTTTTCCTGTCATAAGAGTTTCGATATCCTCTGTCTATGGCTTCAAATATAGTTATTAAGCTTTCTTTAGCAATTTTACATAAAGACTTGTCCAGTGATGAAAGAAGATTAATATAATTGAATACAGTGGGATTGCTATCTATTTTATTCAATTCTTGTTCAAGGTTATTAGAAAAGTTTGAAATAATCATATTTTTTAATACATTTATATAATTGTTTGGTATAATATTCATATGGAAGACCTCCTAAAATATTGTTTTACAATTATATTTTAACATGAAGGTCTTCCTTTTGTATGTGTAATCCCAAAACTATTTTACACAATCAACTGTATAAAGAGTATTGACAAATATCCAAAAAACAGTTATCATATCACTAAATTTGGGAGTTGTCCCCAAATCTAATGATACAACAAGAAGTTATTGGGGATTCTAATTTTAGAATCTCCTTTTTTAAAAAAAAGATAAAATATATAAGTTTATAAATTTATAGGGGGAATTTATGGAACAAGAAAAAATTACAGTAGTAATACCAATGTATAATAGTAAAGATTATATAGAACGTTGTTTAAACTCGATTTGTAATCAAACTTATAAAAATTTAGAAATAATAGTTATTGATGACGGAAGCCAAGATAAAAGTAAAAGTATAGTAGAGGAATTTCAGCAAAAAGATTCTAGAATAAAATATTTTTATCAAGAAAATCAAGGACCTGGTGTAGCGAGAAATGTCGGAATAGAAAAAGGAACTGGAAAATATATTTCGTTTATTGATAGTGATGATGAAATAAGAGAAAACTTTTTTGAAATTTTATCTAACACAATACAAGAAAATGATAGTTTTGCATTAACTGGTGGATATATGATTTTTCCTGATGGTACATTTCAAAAATCATTTTTAACAAATGAAACTGAAACAAGAAATTTTAAAGTACCTATATCTTGTAATAAACTATTTAATTTTGAATTAATAAGAGAAAAAAATTTAAGATTTAAAAGTTTATATTATGCTGAAGACATAGACTTCTGGGGCAGACTTTTAATGATAAATGATAAGTTTTCTATAGCAAATGATTATTTATATTTGTGTTATTTTAGAGAAGATTCTTTAACAAGAAGTTATACCGAAAAAGATACTATTTATCAAATTTTTCAAGTTATTTCAAATATAGAAGATAGTGCAAAAATAAACAATAAGTATGAAAGTTTAAAAGAAAACTTTGAATTCTTGAATATAAAAGAAGTTTTAATTAGAGCAATGAAACAAATTAGTCAGCTTTCAGATTTTGGAGAATATGATGTTATTAAAATGTTATCATATGTCGAAGATAAATATCCTAATTGGTATTACAATAAATACATAAAATTATCATTTGATAAATACAGAAAAAAGAGACTAGAGCTATTGTTTAAAAAAGACTATAAGGGGATAATCAATTATCTTCGCCAAATGAATTCAGGTCATGTAATAAAAACAGATGAAGAAATGCTTGCAGAAAACATAGTAGATCATTCTATTTCAGTTGAAAAAGATCAAATAATTCAAATAAGATATAAAAGCACAGAATGTAATCCTTTAGTAGTCCAATTAATCAGAGAAATACAAAATCGAGGAGCGGTAGCTATTCCCAGATTACAAGATTTAGACTTAGAAAGAGTCGCAAGGGAAACCTATGATAGTGCAGCTATGCAACAGTTAGCTGAAATAATTACCAAAGAAGCAGATTTTTATAGTTCATATATATCTATAGGTTATAGTGAAAATGATTATGATTTTTCAAGAAATAATGAAAATCCTGCTTTTAGATTGTTGATTAGTTATTTAACTGAATATAACAAAATTGTAAGAAGCAAAAAAAGTGTTAGTGTATTTTATCCGTCTCCATTAGATGCACATAAAGCAAAAATGACTACCGAAGATTATAAAAAATATGCATTTTCGATTATGAATTATGATTATAAAAGTTTAAAAGTAAAGATGGAGCATTTAAAAGAAATGATGGATAAAACATCTCAAGTAGCAATAATAGGTAAAGATACAGACTTAACTTTTTCAAAAAAAGATATTCCATCTATTATTTTATCTGGAGAAGTAAATATCCCCGATGGAGAAGTTTATACATCTCCTATAAAAGATAGTGTAAATGGAACTATAAGGTTTAATGTTGCTACTAAATATATGGGCAATATATTTGAAAGTATATTATTAGAATTTAAAAATGGGAAAGTCGTAGATTTTGATTGTAGTGACCCTAATGAATTAAGAAATATATTGGATATAGATAAAGGAAGTAGATTTATAGGTGAGTTTGCATTAGGAGTCCATCCACTTATATTATATCCAATAATTAATACATTGCATGATGAAAAAATTTATGGAAGTTTTCATTTAGCATTAGGTCAAGCATATAGAAATGCTTATAATGGAAATGACTCAAATGTGCATTGGGATTTAATAAATATTCAAAGAGATGATTTTGATACAGGCAAAATTTTTCTTTGATGATATTTTAATTCGAGAAAACGGAGAATTTGTTCCTGATAATTTAAAAACTCTAAATGATGAACGAGCAAGAATATTAACAAAAAGGAGAAGATAGTATGGAAAGAGTGCCGTCACTAATTGTTTTAAATCTCACATCTGACTGCAATTTAAGATGTAAATATTGTTACGCTTCGGCTGGGACATTTAAAGAATATATGACATCTGAATGTGCGATAGAAATAATAAGACAAGTAGCAAAATACAACAATACAATTGAATTGTTATTTCATGGAGGAGAACCGTTATTGGTCTTTGATGTAATCAAAGAGGTCATAGATTATTGTAAAAACAATCTGAAAAGTAAAGAAATAAGATATTATATACAGACTAATGGAGTGTTATTAACTGCAGAAAAAGCCAAGTATTTGATAGATGAAAACGTAGAAATCTGTTTGAGTATTGATGGACATACTGAAACAAGTAATCAATGCAGAATTTATCCTGCTGGGCAATCAAGTTTAAAAATGTTGAAAAATCGAATTGATTTATTAAAAAGTATGAATTATAATACAACTGTTTTAGCAGTATTAAATAAGAAAAATAAGAACGAAATAGAAGATTTTATAGATTTTTTAATAAATAATAAAATATTTAATTTTTCTTTAAATTATTTTATAAAAGGAGGAAGAGGGAATGAAAACAGTGATCTCGCTTTAAGCCCTGTAGAGTTATATGAAGTAACAAAGAATGTAATATCAAAGATTTTGAGCTATCACGAAAAAAACATAAAAGTAGTTGAAAGAAATATTTCTCATCTTTTAAGGAACATATTTACAGAAAAAAAAGGCTATATGTGTATGAATAGCCCGTGTGGTGCTGGGAACCATTTATTAGGATATACACCAAATGGTGATATATATCCCTGCGATGATTTAAGTTCTGTTGAGCAATTTAAAATAGGTAATATTTTTGATGGAGATATTAAAGATATATTAAAAGATAACGATGTAATTAATTTTTTTAATTATTGTTCTTATGAAAATATTCCTAAATGTTGTGATTGTAAAATTAAAAATAAATGTGGTGCTGGATGTGCTTCGAGAAAATTTTATGAAAATGGGACAATCTATGAAGTGGATCCAATTTGTGAATTTTATAAATTAATAGTACCATATATTGAAAATTTAATGATCGAAAACCCATCAATAAAGGAATTAGTATAAAATGAAAACTACAGTAATTAGAAGAATAATGAAAAATCAAACTAACATAATTAACAACTTGTTAAAAAACAACAACAAAATAATTTTTATAAAATCTATACCTCAAACAGGAAAATCAACAATATTAAAAAAATTATTTGATATGAATCATGAAGAGATAAAATTATTTATAACTGGATGTGATCCTAAAAACATGTCTTTAATTAATGATGAAATATTAGCAGAAATTGAAAGTTGTCTAATCAAAAATAAAGAAAAAAATATTACGATTTATTTTGATGAATATTATAATGATGAAATATTATATTATTTGCAAACTAATAAACACAAAAATATAAAGGTATTTATAACTACAAACAAAATAATAAAAAAAATGAATTTTAATTATGGAATAATAGATATATATAAAGATATTTTTAACGAAATAGATAAATATATGCTTGAAGAATATAATATTAATATTGAGGACAAATTATCAAAAAGAAAAATATCGGTAACTGAATTGATTAAAATAGCAGGTTGGCTTGATAAAAACGCTAATTTAAATTACAATATTAATGAAATTTTAAATATATTGAAAGATGAATTAGATGAATTAGAAAAAGCTAGATTTTTACCAACAACAACAGCAATATTATGTATACATAAATATTTTAGAACTTTTAAAACGTTTGATTTTGAAGATTAGTAAGGAGATTTTATTATGGATTTATCACTTATAGTAGAAAAAGGAATAGACATTTTGATTAATAAAAACACAGGGAAATGGATAGCTATAAAAAATAATGAAGAACAAGATTTAAAAATTATAAAAAAAATCAGCCGAGAATTATTAATAGATAAATTCGGGAACAAATTTGGTACATATTTATGGAGCAAAAGAATTGAAATGTCAGAAAAAATTGAAGACAAGTTTTGTCATCAAATGAATTGCTTAGTTATAAATGTTACTGATAGCTGTAATTTAAAATGCCAATATTGTTATGCTAACAATGAAAATAAAATTAAAATGATTGATTCTGAAACCATAATTAAAGCCGTAGAAAAATTTTCTGAAAGAATATATCCAAATAATTTAACTGTTATTTTTCATGGTGGAGAGCCTTTGCTTGCTTTTGAAAAAATTAAAGAAGCAGTAGAGAATCTTAAACATATTAAAAATGTCGTTTACTCTTTACAAACGAACGGAACTTTACTAACTCAGGAAAAATTAATTTTTTTCAAAAAAAATAAATTTTTAATAGGGTTAAGTATAGATGGAATCAGTGATGAAAACAATTCACTAAGAAATATAGACGGAAAGATAAAAGATTATACAAATAAAAATTTGGAAATTCTAAAAAATAATAAATCATTTGTAAAGCCTCTTATTGTAGTACATAAAAAAAATATTAACAATATAAAAGAAATAGTAAACTTTTTTAAAAATAATGATTTCGATGGACTCGTATGTAACTTATTGTTTGAACCAGAAAATTTTGACAATTGTGTTTTAGATGATTCATTATTTGATAACATGAGATATATTCTTGATTTAATGATGGAAAATTATGATGGAGAAAATTTTGCGTTTTCTGAACGAGACATCAGATTGTTATTTAGAAAAGTAATATATGGATTTATAGATGAATATATGTGTATGAATAGTCCATGTGGTGCAGGAAAAGAAACAGTTGCAGTAGACTACAAAGGGGATGTATGGGCTTGCAATGTTTTGATTTCAAAAACAGAAAAGGATAACTACATGGGCAATATATTTGAAAATTCAATTAATGAAATTTTAAGTAAAGAAGTAAAAATTTCCAAAAGAAATATTGATTCAATTCCTATATGTAATGAGTGTCCATATAAAAAATTATGTGGTGGTGGTGGATGTTGTGGTTTTGTTACTAATCAAAGAAATAATTTGAAAGATAAAAGTATATATTGTGACTACCATTTTAAGCTTATAACATATATGATAGATAGTGTTATGAGATATTACGAAAGTGATATTATAACAAATTTTTAAAGGAGGTGAAAAATAATGACTAAGGACAAAAAATATGATGCAATCATGAAGAAATTAGCTACAAAAAGAGCAAAAGTAAATGTACCTACTTATGACAGTAAGGTAATGATGGCTCATTGGAGCAATGGTTACAATTAAGAAAAAAGCTACTAATTGTAGCTTTTTTTGTATATTGTTTGTGGTTAATATGTTTATAAATCACAAATTTTTTCAATTGAGATATTAAATTTTTTAGCAATTAAGAGTATATATTTTGTTAGAATTAGTACCTTACCATTTAGAAAAGCAGAAATTGTTGATTGTGTTGTATTCAATTGCTTAGCTAATTTAATTTGTGTTAAATTATTATCATTGCATATTTTTTTTATGTTTTTACCTATTATAATTTTATCAAGTTCTTTAATTTGATTTTTATTTTGAATAGGAGATAAGCCAGCTAAATAATCCATTGAGATATTATAAAACTTTGCTAATAAAAGTAATTTCTTTAGTGGTATTGTTTCTAGTCCGTTTTCCCATTTACTATAATTCGCTTGTTGAGTATTTATAATATTAGCAATATATTCTTGTGTATAATTATTTTTAATCCTTATCGCTTTTAATCTTTTAAAGTTCATATAATTATACCTCTTTACTTATTATAAGTGTAATCAAATTTTCCTAATACTCCATCAATAGAAAAATTATATTTTACTGCTAATATATACAATTTATCTAATTTTATTTGAGTTTTCCCATTTTCATAGGCAGCATAGGATGACTGTTTAATCTTTAAATCTTCTGCTAAATTTTCTTGTGATAATCTATTATATCTTCTTATCTTTCTAATTTGTTTGCCTAAATCATCAAAATTAGCTGATAGAGGATTGATCATATATCTTTTATTATTAGTGATTCCAGTTAAATAATCTATACTTAAATTATAATAGTCTGATAATTTTTCGATAATTGGAAGTGGAAAAGATACTATACCATTTTCCATAGCAGTATATATTCCTCTTTTTATTCCCAAAATTTCAGATATTTCTTTTTGTGTTAAATCCAAGTCTTCTCTTGTAAATTTTA
>JAQVVC010000017.1 GCA_028699175.1 Bacilli bacterium
CATGGTGGTGTTGATAATGGAGCCAGCTATTTAAGTGTAAAAGAAGATAATATTAATTTAGCTATCAGTTTATTTTTAAAAGAAGAACTTGAAAGAAATGGAGCTGCGGTTATTTTAATAAGAGAAGGAGACTATGATTTAAGTAAACCAAATGCTTTATATCGTAAAAAAAGTGATTTTGATAATCGAATTAGGATTATTAATAATAGTAATGCAAATATGTATTTGAGTATCCATTTAAATTATTTTAATCAAAGAGCTTATTATGGTCCGCAAGTATTTTATACAGAAAATATAAAATCTAATCTAAAAATTGCTAAAATATTACAAGAAGAATTAAATAAAAGTCTAAAAACTAAAAGAAAGATAAAAAAAATTAATAATTCTAATTATATGTTTGGGAAATTAAATGTTCCAGGAGTATTAATTGAATGTGGTTTTTTATCTAATTACAATGATCGTAATAATTTACAAAAAAAAGACTATCAAAAAAATATTTCCTTAACAATTACTAAAGGAATTATTAATTATTATAAATAAATTAAAAAAGGTGCAATATTACATTTTTTTATAAGTGATTAGTATTATTTTAAAATAATTTATGATATAATCTTATAATAGGTGAAGAGCATGGCTAAAAAAGTATTTAAAACAATAGATGAACAAATAGCAATCATGCAAAATAAAGGCTTAATTATAGATGACATTGATTCTGCCAAAGATATATTAATTAGAGAAAATTATTTTTTTTTGAATGGTTATCGGCATTTATTTTTAAAGAGCCCTAATGATCGATATTATCTAGATGGTACTACTTTTAAAGAATTATATTCGGTCTTTAATTTTGACCGTCAAATTCGTAATATTATTTTTAAAAATTTATTAATTGTTGAAAATAATATGAAAAGTATTTTTTCATATCAATTATCTAAAGAATATGGGTATCATGAATCAGATTATTTAAAGGCTTCTAATTTTACGAATAATTCAGAAAAAAGTAGACAAGTAAATGATTTATTAAAAAAAATGAAAAGACAAATTAGAGTAAATGGTAGTCAACATGCAGCAACAAGTCATTATACAAATAATTATGGATATATACCGATGTGGGTAGTGGTAAAAGTTTTATCTTTTGGTATTATAAGTGAACTTTATTTAATAATGAAAAGATCAGATCAAGAGGCTATTTCTAATATATATAATGTAAGTGTTGAAAATTTAACTATTTATATGCCAATCCTTGCGAATTTTAGAAATTTATGTGCTCATGAAGATATTTTATATAATCATAGAAACCAAAGAACAATATCAGATACAAAATACCATAATGATTTAAATATTGCAATTATGGATGGGGAATATATATATGGAAAAAATGATTTATTTGCATTGATAATAATTTTAAAACAATTACTACGTGATGAAGAATTTCGATTATTAATTAGTGAATTAAGCTATGAAGTTGATATCTTAACTGGTAAATTAAATTCAATAGAAATTGCTAAAGTATTAGATGCTATGGGATTCCCATTAAGTTTTAAAGAATTATCAAATATGTAGGAGTGATAGAATGAAAAAAAATATAATAAGTATAATAATAGTAGCAATAATAGGAATTGTATTAGGAGCAGGAGGACTCTATTATGCTACAACAGAATTAGGATGGTTTAGTCAAACAGTTATAAATAAATCTGAAAAAGAAGTAACTATTAATGATAGTGGAATTGCTGATGCTGTAGAAAAATTATATGATGCTGTTGTAGTAGTATCTGCATATAAAGAAGATAAGTTAGTAAGTAGTGGGACTGGTTTTGTATATAAAGAAGTGAATAAAAAAGCTTATATATTAACCAATTCACACGTTGTGAATGGTGCTCAAAAAGTAAAAGTTCAATTTACTGATGGAAATACTTATGATGTGAAAATAGCTGGTGATGATGAATATTCTGATATTGCAGTTTTATCCATTGATAAAGATAAAATTATAAAAAAAGCTGAATTAGGAAGTAGTGAAAAAGCTCGTTTAGGCGATACGGTATTTACAATTGGAGCGCCTTTAAATACTGAGTATTCATGGACTGTTACAAGAGGTATTTTAAGTGGTAAAAATCGTTTAATCGAAGTTAGTGCTGTTAACGCATCAGCAGGGAATTTAGTAATGTCAGTATTACAAACCGATGCGGCAATAAATTCAGGTAATAGCGGAGGACCAATAGCTAATTCAAATGGAGAAGTAATTGGAATTACTAATATGAAATTAATTAGTGGTGGTGTTGAAGGTATGGGATTTGCAATTCCGATTGAAGATGCCATAAATATATCAAATCAATTAATTGATAATAAAAATATAATTAGGCCAGTTCTAGGTGTTGGAACTTTAGATGTTACTGACATAGAAGCATTACAATATCAATATGGTATTAAACTAGATAATTCAATCATGCATGGAGCAGTTATTGGTTATGTCCAAAGTGGAAGCCCAGCTTCTGAAGCAGGCCTTGAAAAAGGGGATGTAATTACTAACTTTGGAGATTATAAAGTTACTTCCTCGGCAAAATTAAAGTATTATTTATATAAATATAAAGTTGGTGATAAAGTTTCATTATCTTATATTCGAGGTAAAAAAACCGAAACTGTAACCATTGATTTAAATCAAAAAGCAAGTTAGTGATAATTTGCTTTTTTATGATATACTATTACTGTTAAAAAGCAAATTGAAAGTAGTTGATAAAATGTTAAAAGCAGGTATAGTCGGTTTGCCTAATGTAGGTAAAAGCACTTTATTTAATGCCATAACTAAAAAAAATATCTTAGCAGCAAATTACCCTTTTGCAACTATTGATCCTAATATTGGAGTAGTTACTGTTCCTGATTATCGACTTGAATATCTAGAAAATTTATATCTTCCTGAAAAAGTAGTTCCTACAACATATGAATTTACTGATATAGCCGGATTAGTAAAAGGAGCTTCTAAAGGAGAAGGATTAGGAAATAAATTCTTATCTCATATTAGAGAAGTAGATGCTATTGTTGAAGTAGTTAGATGTTTTGAAGAAACTGATATTATACACGTTGAAGGAGAAGTAAATCCTTTACGAGATATCGAAATAGTTAATACTGAGTTAATTATTTCTGATTTAGAAATAATCCAAAATAGAATAAATAAAATATCTAAAAAGATTGAAAGTACCAAAGATGCTTTAGAAAAAAAAGAATATTTAATCTTAAAAAGATGTGAAGAAGCATTATTAATAGGTAAATCTTTAAGGAGATTAGATTTTGATAAAGATGAATTACTTATCTTAAAAAATTTCTCTTTAATAACTTTAAAACCAATTATTTATATGGCTAATGTAAGTGAAGAAGATGCCGTTATAGGAGACAATAAATATACTCAAATAATTAAAGAATATGCTGGCAAAGAAAATTCATCGGTAATTGTCATGAGTGCTAAAATTGAAAGTGAACTTGCCGAGTTAAATGAAACTGATAAAAAACAGTTTCTATTAGATCTTGGAATATCAAATAGTGGATTAGATAAATTAATTTATGCAACTTATAATTTATTAGGTTTAGAAACTTTTTTTACGAGTGGTAAAGATGAATGCCGAGCATGGACTTTTAAAAAAGGAATGAAAGCACCAGAATGTGCTGGTATTATTCATTCTGATTTTGAAAGAGGTTTTATTAAAGCTGAAATAATGTCTTTTGATGATCTTCAAAAATGTGGTTCAGAATTAAAAGTAAAAGAAGCAGGTAAAATGCGTTTAGAAGGAAAAGAATACTTAATGCAAGACGGCGATATTTGTTATTTTAGATTTAATGTTTAGAGAAAGGAAATAAAAATGACTATTAAAGAATTTAATGAAAAATTATCATCTAGTGATCCAACTCCTGGAGGTGGTGCAGTAACTTCATTAATATCATCAATTGCCATTTCTTTGTCTTTAATGGTAGCTAACTTAACCTTAGGGAAAAAAATATATCAAGAAAATGAAAAAGAGATTAAATTAATAATAAAAGACGCTGAAAAATATAAGCATAAATTTTATAATTTAATCAATAAAGATGAAGAAGTATATTTAGAATTATTAAAATCATATAAAACACCAAAAGATAATATTAATAGAAATAAAAAGATTGAATCCGCTTTAGTTAAAGCAGCTTTAGTACCTTTAGAAGTTTTAAATAATATAGAAAATATTATTTATATTTTAGAAACACTGATGATAAAAGGTAATATATTATTAATAAGTGATGTTGCTATATCGGCATCAATATTTAAATCTGCTGCCGAATGTTCATTAATGAATGTTTATATAAATACTAAAGCGATGAAAAATATCAAAAAAGCTCAAAAAATAAATGAAGAAGCATCTGAATTAGAAATTGATATTACTAAACGAATTAATAATATATTAGATAATATTAAAAAGGAATTATTATGATTAAATTATATGGGGCTCCTGTAGTTAATAGAATATTAAATGATATAAATGATAAATTAAAATATTTAACCAAGAATAATTTAATTCCTAAACTTGCAACTATCAGGTTAGGTGAAAATACTGATGATGTTTTATATGAAAAATCGATAATTAAAAATTTTAATAATGTCGGAATAAAAACTGATATTTATGTTTTACCAATTAATACTAAACAAAATACTTTAGAAAAATTAATAAAAAAACTAAATAATGATGAAACAATCCATGGTATTCTTATCTTTAATTCTTTACCAAAATATATTGATGAATCACAAATAAAAAAAGTAATTAAAGAACAAAAAGATGTTGATAGTATTTCTTATAATAATATTGCCAAACTTTTTATTGGTAAAAAACCAACATTTATACCATGTACAGTAGCTGCTGTTATTGAATTACTTGATTATTATAATATTGATGTCGAAGGTAAAAAAATTACTATAATTGGCAGAAGTGAAATAGTAGGAAAACCATTATCAATAATGCTACTTAATAAAGATGCAACCGTTACAATATGTCACTCTAAAACAATAAACTTAATAGAGGAATGTCAAAAAGCGGATATTTTAATTAGCTCAGTAGGTAAAGCTAATTTAATAACTGATAAATATATTAATAAAGATCAAGTTATAATCGATATTGGAATAAATTATGTTGACGGAAAAGTATGTGGAGATGTCGCTTTTAATTCTGTTAAAGATAAAATAAAAATGATTACGCCAGTTCCTGGGGGGATTGGTGCTATAACAACCATGATTTTAATAAAAAATACCGTTTTTAATGCATATAATTTAAATGTTAATACTAAAGAAAATGTTAGTAATAACTTTATAAATTAATTAGATAGTGATATAATTATTTAACAAAAAGGTGTGATTTAATGAAAGTATCTCAAATCGGTTTAATACCAAGAAAATTAGAAAGTTTAGATTCACAATTTCCCGTTCAAGATATGTTAATTCAAACTGGTCAAGTTACTCAATTTTCTAGTGGCATATATGGTTATGGACATATTCCTTTTTTAGTGAAAAAAAATATTAACCAAATAATAAGTGATGTTTTAACTAAATATGGATGTTCAGAAATATCGTTACCTATATTACAACCTGAATGTTTATGGCAAGAATCAGGCCGATTAGAAAAATATGTGGCAAGTGATGTAATGTTTCGTTCTTTAACTAACAAAGGAAATTATTGTTTAGCTCCAACAGCTGAAGAAGCCGTAGTAAGTTATGCTAAACCCCTTTTAACATCTTATAAAAACTTACCGGTTACTTATTTTCAAATTGGTGAAAAATTCAGAAATGAAATAAGAACTAGAGGATATTTATTAAGAGGAAAAGTTTTTGAAATGATGGATGCCTATAGTTTTGGTAGAAATCAAAATGACTTAGACGTTGAATATAATAAAATGAAAGAAGCTTATTTGGAAATATTTAATACTTTAGGACTAAATACTCAAGCTGTAATTGCTGATAATGGTGATATGGGGGGGAAACGTTCGGAAGAATTTATGTGTTTATCTTTAATTGGTGAAGATAAAATTTTAGTTGATGAAACAACCGGAAAAGCATTTAACTCTGAATTATTAGAAAAACCAGATTATATTAACTTTTTAAAAGATAATTATGGAATTGAAGATATTAACTCTTTAGTTACTAAAAAAGCTGTTGAACTTGGCCATATATTTCAACTAGGAGATGTTTATGGTAAATCTATGAATGGTACTTATATAGATGAAAAAGATCAACAACAACCTTTTGTAATGGGCTGTTATGGAATAGGTGTTAGTAGAACTTTAGCAATGGTATATGAAAATAATATTATTAAGAATAATGAAGGTAAATTTGAAGGGGTAGTTTTACCAATTAATATTACTCCCTATTTAGTATATATAATTCCTAAGTTAGATGAAAAAGATAAAGTTGATAAGGCCTTATCTGTTTATAATGAATTAAATTCTTACAATGTAAAAGTTTTATATGATGATCGAGTTGATATGGGAATAGGCGCAAAAATAAAAGATAGTAAAATAGCAGGTACCCCTTATGTAGTTGTATTTGGGAATACCTTAGACCAAGGATTTGTTGAAGTAGAAAATAATCTTACTGGTGCAAAAATAAAATTATCAACAGAAGAATTTATTGATATTTTTAAAGAATTACAAATAACTAAGAAAAGTAATAATAGTGTTGAAAATATCATTAAAAAAGATAAATAAAAAATTTATAATGCGTTTGCATATTAAATAGTGGTATGCTATAATACCAACAGAGCTTTACAGCTCCTTGCTTGCATAATGGCAAGCCGAATAGACCAAAAGGAGGGAAGAAAATACAATGAATAAATATGAAATTATGTTTATTGTAAAAACCACAATTGATGAACAAGAAGCAAAAAAAAGTGCTGCTAATTTAAAATCAATTATCACTGACATGAAAGGTGAAATAATTGAATTTAAAGAAATAGGCCAAAAAAAACTTGCTTATCCTATTAAAAAGGAAGTAACTGGTTTTTATTATCTAATTGTTTGTAATACAAACGCTGAAACTATCTTAGAGTTTGAACGTAAAACAAGAATAGATGAAAATATTTTAAGACATTTAATTATAAATTTAGATAAGGAGTAAAATATGAATAATGTTAGTTTAGTTGGAAGATTAACTAAAGATCCAGAGTTAAGAAGTATATCAGATGGACGTGCAGTTGTTAATATAAATCTTGCGGTAAATAGAATTTTTACTAATGCAAGTGGTGAAAGAACAACCGATTTTATTCCGGTTGTTGTTTGGAATAGACAAGCTGAAAATTTAGCAAAATATTGTTCTAAAGGTTCACAAATAGCTGTTACTGGAAGAATTCAAACAAGAAGTTATGACCATAGCGATGGAACAAAAAGATATGTTACTGAAGTATTAGCAGAATCTATAACTTTTTTAAGTAGTAAAAATGATGGAACTTCGAATACATATAATACTCAAGTAAAAGGTCAAAATGAAAACGAAATGCAAACTTCTGATATAAATGAAGATCCTTTTAAAGATTTTGGATCAGAAGTAGTTTTAAGTGATGATGACCTACCGTTTTAAGGAGGAAAAATAAATGGCTGAATTTTATCGTAAAAAGAAAAAAATTTGTCAAATGTGTGCTGGCAAAAGCGTAGATTATAAAGATGTAATGATTATGAATAAATATATTAATGAAAAAGGAAAAATAATGCCTCGAAGAATGACTGGGGCATGCGCTAAGCATCAAAGATATATTGCTAATCAAATTAAAAGATCTCGTTTAATGGCCTTAATACCATTTGTAAAATAAAAAGTTGTCTCAAACAACTTTTTTTGATGTTTATATAATTTCCCAATTGATAATTTTATTGAATAAATAAGCGAAACTAGTGTAAGCATGCGCGAGAACTCATAATCTAAATTTAAAATTCTAATATTAAAATTAGGTAGTTTCGTTAAAAAAATCTTAAAATGTTTTTATTAATTATTGTTATTTTAATTTTCTCTAATTCCTAAATATAATCTTGTTATATATATAAAGTATCTTTTTTTTATTAAATTTGTTATAATACAAATTGATTATGGAGGTTTTTCTAATGAAAGTAATTTTATTAAAAGATGTTAAAAAACAAGGCAAAAAAGATGACATAATTGATGTAAGTGATGGATATGCTCAAAACTTTTTAATTAAAAATGGTTATGCCATAAAATATACTTCTGGTAGTAAAATGCATTTAGAAAATAACCTAAATACGAGAAAAGAAGAGGAAGAGAAATTAATTAATGAATTAATAATAATAAAAAAACAAATTGAAGATAAAGAATTTGTATTCAAAGTAAAAGTTGGAAAACAAGGTAAATTATTTGGCTCTATTTCTTCAAAACAAATAGTGGAAAAATTTGCTGAAAGCAATATTATAATTGATAAGAAAAATATTAATATTAAGAGTTCAATTGATACTCTAGGAACTCATATAATTGATATTAATTTACATAAAAAGGTTATTGCTAAAGCTAAAATATTAGTAAAAGAGGTATAAGATGATAGAACGTAAAGTCCCCCAAAATTTAGAAGCCGAAATGGCGATCTTAGGAAGTCCCTTTTTAACCAATTATGCTTATGATAAAGTTTGTGAAGAAGTAGTTCCTGAGATGTTTTTAAATACCTCTAATCGCAGAATATTTGAAGCTATTTATAGTCTTCATCAAAATAAAATACCTCTTGATTCAGCAACAGTCAAAAATGAAATTGAAAAAAAAGGTAGTATTGATGCAATCGGAGGAATAGAATATTTAAGTGAAGTTATAGATTCGGTTATAACAGCTGCTAATATTGATTATTATATAGATATTGTTAGGGAAAAAGCTTTAAGAAGGAAATTAATTGAAGTAACTAATCAAATATCAAGTAATGCTTATAATGAAGATGAAGATACTAATGATTTAATTGATGATGCGGAAAAGAAAATCTTTTCAGTTACTAAAGCTAGAAAAGCTGGCGAATTTAAAACTATTGGTGAAGTAATAAGAAATACTCAAGAACATTTAGAAAGACTAGCTAAAAATAAAGCTGATATTACTGGTATTGCAACTGGTTTTTATAATTTTGATAAATTAACAAGTGGATTACATGAAAATGAACTTATTATCATAGCCGGAAGACCAGCTATGGGTAAAACTGCTTTTGGATTAAATTTAGCTATTAATTCAGCTATTAATAGTAAAAAACCAGTAGCGATCTTTAATATGGAAATGGGTGCTGAACAATTAGCTTTAAGAATGATATCTTCAGTTGGTAACATTGAAATGAATAAGCTTAAAACTGGTAAATTAGAACATAATGATTGGAAAAAAGTAAATGAAGCAATGAGTCAGTTAGGAGATACTGATATTTATATCGAAGATGCATCAGGTATTACTGTTTCTGAAATAAGAGCTAAATGTCGTCGCCTTGCTATTAGTGATAAAGGATTAGGACTTGTTGTAATTGATTATTTACAATTAATTCAAGGAAGTTCAAAATATTTAGGTAATCGTCAACAAGAAGTATCAGAAATATCTAGATCACTTAAAACAATGGCCATGGAATTAAAAATACCAGTTGTCGCACTAGCTCAATTATCTCGTAGTGTTGAATTAAGAGAAAATAAAAGACCAATAATGAGTGATTTAAGAGAATCAGGATCTATTGAACAAGATGCTGATATAGTAGCATTTTTATATCGAGATGATTATTATAATAAAGCACCACAAGAAAGAACTGATACTTCTTTAACAGAATTAATTATTGGTAAACATCGTAATGGTAGTACTGGAACGATAGAATTATTATTTGAAGGAAATAAAAGTAATTTTAGAAACTTTATTAAAAGCGATGAAAAGTAGGTGATTAAATGAAAATAAGCAACATAACAGGTATATTATTCTCTATTTTAGTAGGATTGTTAGTTTTTTTCGTGGGAATTGATGTTCAAAGTAATAGTGCGCCTAATAAAATATATAAAGTATATTTAAATGGTGTTACAATTGGATTAATCAAATCTGAAGATGAGCTTATTAATTTAATTGATGAGAAACAAAATAAAATAAAGTTAAAATATAAAGTTGATAAAGTATATCCACCTAAGGGGCTTGAAATTAAAGAAGAATATACTTATTCAAATCAAATAAATTCGGTTGAAGAAGTTTATAATATTATTCAAGATAAAGATCCATTTACTATCAGTGGATATACAGCAACAATCAAGTATCCTGAAGAGGTAAATGAAAACGAAGGCGAAAACACCAATAAAAAAGAACCAGTATATTTAAATCTATTAAGAAAAGAAGATTTTGAAGAAGGTTTTAAAAATGTAATTAAAGCCTTTGTAGGATCAGATGAATATGAGCTATTTGTATCAAATAATCAACCTGAAATTACTGATACTGGTTCGAAAATTGAAACCATTTATTGGGAAGAAAATATTACTCTCAGAGAGAACTTAATTAATGCAGATTCATTTATTTTTGAAAATGAAGATGATATAAGTAAATATTTATTATTTGGAACTTTAGAAGAACAAAAAAAATATACAATAAGAGAAGGAGATGACATCCCTACTATTTCTTATAATAACATGCTTAGTACTGAAGAATTTTTAGTAGCTAATCCGGAATTCCTTAATGAACACATTTTATTAACACCAGGTCAAACTGTTAATATTGGGTTAATTAAGCCAGTAGTTACTGTAGTAGCTGAATTACACGTTGTAGAAGATATTGTAAATCGTTATAAAACCGAATATGTTGATGATAAAGAGTCATATTATGGAACTCAAAAAGTTACTCAAGAAGGATCAGATGGTATTACTAGAGTTACTGAAAAAGTATTATATCGTAATGGTGAAATTCAAAATCTAGTAATTATTCATAATTTATCTCAAGAAATAACTCCCGTTGTTAATGAAGTAATATCAAGAGGTATAAGAAGTTATTCATATGGCGGATTTCAATATTATTCAGGTGGTTCATGGCAATGGCCGACAGCTAATCCTTGTATTATTACGAGTTCATTTGGACCCCGTTGGGGAAAAAATCACAATGGTATTGATATATCTGGAACTGGATATAGATCACCAATTTTTGCGTCTGATGGTGGAGTTATAATTGTAAATGAGTTTCATTATAGTTATGGTTATTACACCGTAATAGATCATCAAAATGGATACATGACTCTTTATGCCCATATGGCTGAAAAAGGATTACATCCCGTTGGTAAAAGAGTCAAAAGAGGAGAAATAGTTGGATTAATGGGAAGTACAGGTAGTTCAACTGGAACCCATTTACATTTTGAAATAATGAAAGATACAGTATTTAGATATAGCAATCATTTAGATCCCTGCAATTCAATATTTAAATGTTAAGGAGATATTATGTTAGTAAGTATACTTGCAAGTGGTTCAAAAGGTAATAGTACTTTAATTAAGACTAAAGATTATAATATTTTAATCGATGCTGGAATGACAGTTAATTATTTAGAAAATAAACTTCGCCAACATGAAGTTCTTCTTAAAGATATTGATTATATATTTATAACTCATACCCATATTGATCATACTTCAGCTTTAAATAATTTAGTAAAAAAATATCATCCTACAATCATTTTGACTGATAAAATGCTTAATGATTTAGATTTTCTAAAACAATATGAACATATTTTAATATTAAATGATGATTTATATATTGATAATTTAATAATTGAAACTATTCCAACTAGTCATGATTCTAGTGATAGTAAAGCATACATTATTACTGAAAAAAATTCATCAGTAGTAGTATTAACTGATACAGGATATTTAAATCATAAGCATTTTAACAAATTAAAGAATAAAGATATTTATATTTTTGAAAGTAATTATGATCCTGAAATGTTAATGTATGGAAAGTACCCTAAATGGTTACAAAAAAGAATAAATGGCGATGAAGGACATTTATCTAATGATATGGCATCCTTTTATCTAAGTAAATTAATTGGGCCTAATACCAAAAAAATTATTTTAGCTCACCTTAGTGAAGAAAATAATACTGAAGAATCAGCTTTTGAATGTTTAAATAATAAATTAAAAGAGAATAATATAAATTTTAGTGATATTATAGTTGCTAAACAAAGAGAAGCTACGGAGTTAATTAAAATATGATTAGAATAATAGCAGTTGGTAAAATTAAAGAAAATTATTTAAATGAAATGATAGCAGATTATTTAAAAAGAATTAATAAGTATCATAAATTAGAAATAATTGAAATTATTGATAATAATCCTCTATTAGAAGGTAAAAATATAATTAGTAAAATAAAAGATAAAGCCTATAATATTGTATTATCAATAGAAGGTGAGCAATATAACTCATTAGATTTTGCCTCTTTTATTGATAATACCTTAATGAATAAAGCTAACATTAATTTTATTATTGGAGGTAGTGAGGGTTTATCAGAAGATGTATTAAAAATAGCTGATAAGCAAATATCATTTAGTAATATGACATTTCCTCATGGATTATTTAGGGCTATATTATTAGAACAAATATATCGAAGTTTTAAAATAAAGAATAATGAAAGGTATCATAAGTAGTATGGAAGAATATGCACTAGTTGTAGGAACAGCATTTATAAAAGATGGAGCTTTATTAATAGCGATGTCAGAAAGTAGTTCTAAAAAAGGTAAATTCACTTTAATAGGAGGCTTTGTTGATGAAGGAGAAACTATTAAAGAAGCTGCTAGAAGAGAATGTCAAGAAGAAATTGGAGCGGGTTTTGATATTGAAGAAGATGAATTATTAATAATCAAGACTTATAGGGAACCAGCTTTATCAGATCCTAATTTATTAATTGAAATGAATTTATTATTAGCACTAAAAGAACTTGATGTTGAATTAGTTCCAAATGATGAAATATTAGAATATAAATGGTTTAAATTAGGAGATGATGAATCAATCTTATCAACGGCTGTAAAAGACCATTTTATTCCTTGGGCTGTAGAAAATAATGTTATGTATTAGAAACAATATAATAGGAAATGATTGGGACATTATATTAGGTTCGTATTTTAAATCTCCTATATTTAAAGAACTTTTAAAAAAAGTAAATAAAGAATATCAAAATAAAATAGTATATCCTTTAAAAAAAGATATATTTAATGCTTTAAAATTAACTCCTTTTAATAATGTTAAAGTAGTAATTTTAGGTCAAGACCCTTACCATGGTGAAGGGGAAGCTCATGGTTTAGCTTTTTCGGTTAAGCCGGGAATAAAATTGCCCCCATCTTTAAAAAATATCTTTAAAGAATTAGAAAATGATTTGAATATAAAAGCTCCTTTAAATGGTGATTTAACTTTATGGGCAAGGGAAGGGGTATTATTACTAAATACCTGTTTAACTGTAATTAAAGATAGCCCAAATAGTCATCAAAATATTGGCTGGGATAAATTAACTAATTTAATAATTGAAAAATTAAATGATAAAGAATCTCCAGTAGTATTTATCTTATGGGGAAATTTTGCTAAAAGTAAAAAAGAACTTATTACTAATCCTAAACATTTAATATTAGAATCATCTCATCCGTCACCACTTAGTGTAAATAGAAATTTTTTCGGAAGTAAACCGTTTTCTAAAACCAATGAATTTTTAATAAAAAATAATTTAAAACCAATAAATTGGCAAATATAAAAAGACTTCATTATAATTTGAAGTCTTCTTTATTATTATCATAAAGATCTTTACCATCGAAATAAGCAAGAGGTTCTAAATGATGGATTTTAGCTAATAAATTAGATGGGAATTTTTTAATTAATTTATTTAATAAACTTGTATATCTATTATAGAAATTTTTAGTAGCTTCTAATCTTTCATTTAATTTATAAATTTCTTCATACTCATGATTGAAATTTTCATCATCTTCTAATTTAGAATGATCAAGTAATATTTGTTCAATAAGATTATTTATAATAGTTAATTTTCTTTCAAAATCAAAACTAGATATATTTTGATTTTTAAGATTATTTAAATCATCAAAGGTTTTTTTATTAATATTGGTTTTTTCAATAATGATTTTTTTAATTGTAACTAAATTATCATATTTTTTACGCAATAAATCATCAATGACGCTTTCAGCTTCATTTATTTTTATTTTATAAGCTTGCAAATTATTATATAAAATTATATAAATAATAATGATTACTCCTATTATAATGATAGATGTTAAAAAAAATGTTAATACTTCACTCATATTTTCACCATATTAATTATAGCACAGCTTATTAATTTATGGTATTAATTTATTTTTTCTTCAAACTCAATATAACTAATATTTATAATAGGCAGTAAATACCATGCTCCTGATTTTGGATCACTTATTATTAAAAAGTTATTATTAATTCCTTCAATTATGCCAGAAAGCATTCTGTCTCGCCATTCTTTTGAATTAGGAAAAGTAGCATATATTTTGACTTTTTTACCAACATTTTTTTTAAATAAGATATTATTATCATCAATTGGTTCATTATATTCTAAATTACTAGGAAAATCAGAATTTTTAAAATAAGTACCATTCATAAATATCACCTTAATATAAAATATGTTTAATTAGGTATTTTATAACTAAAAGTTGAATTTCAAACTAAACCTTTTTCTAGTTATTTTTCTAGCTTTAGGAGATAGAATATTTTCCTTCATATAACATTATCATAAGTTAAACACA
>JAQVVC010000018.1 GCA_028699175.1 Bacilli bacterium
CCTTAGCAGGAATGAAGTCGTACGAAAGTAATTCAACAAATTATTTATATACAAATCTGGTTTGGTGGACCCTAAGCCCGGGTTACTGGAGCAGCCTCGCTTATGCGTGGAGCGTCTATTCGAGTGGTGGCCTGCTCGATGGCCACCACGTTGCCTATAGCACCGGGGCGCGTGGGGTCCTTAATTTGAACTCGCAAGCTCAAGTTACGGGGACAGGCACAGCATCAGATCCCTTTAAGGTGGTCTAAGACTGAGGTACTCAGCTTGTCAATCGGAAGAAAGCCCCGAAAAATTCCTTTTTCGGGGTGCCCTAAAATTTCTAAATGTCTTTGGTCCGAAAAAGAATCTTTTTCGTACCCACCGTTTTGAACATAAATCATGTATTATGACCAGCAATAAATTCCTTAGTGGTTTTTGAAAATTAATTTTGGTGTAAAGATAAAATTTTTATCTTTATATATATTACATTTATTAGGAGTAAGTGTTACAAGCTTGCTCTTTTATTATGTTGCATTTAGTTTGGTAAATAACAATTTTATAACTAAACATTGATTTTTAGTGGGAAAAAAGTTATACTACCACTATGGAAGAAGGTTCATATTATGCGTGAATTTAATGATCAAGAACTTGTTAGAAGAGAAAAGATGATAGCTTTAAAAGAAAAAGGTATCAATCCTTTCGGACAAAAATTTAATGTAACAAGTGATTCACAAAAAATAAAAGATAAATATAATGATTATAATAAAGAAACATTACATAATATTAATGAAGAAGTTATTATTGCTGGAAGAATAATGTCTAAAAGAAGAACTGGTAAAGCTGGGTTTATGCATATCTTAGATAAATATGGCCGAATTCAAATTTATATTAATCAAGGTAATGTTGGAGAAGAGAATTATGAATTATATAAAGATAGTGATTTAGGAGATATTATTGGGATAGAAGGAACAGTATGTCGAACTAATACTGGAGAATTATCAGTAAGTGCTAATAAGTATATTCATTTAACTAAAGCTTTAAGGCCTTTACCTGAAAAATATCATGGTTTAACTGATATAGAAGAGAGATATCGTCGTAGATATGTTGATTTAATTATGAATGAAGAAGCAAGAAATATTGCTTTTATGAGGCCTAAAATAATTAGAAAAATTCAAAGTTTTTTAGATGAAAAAGGATATATTGAAGTTGAAACGCCAGTTTTAGGAACTGTTCTTGGGGGTGCATCTGCAAGACCTTTTGTAACACATCATAATGCTCTAGATATTGATATGTATTTAAGAATTGCAACTGAATTACCTTTAAAAAGATTAATAGTTGGTGGTATGGATGCTGTTTATGAAATTGGTCGCATTTTTAGAAATGAAGGAATGGATAAATCTCATAATCCTGAATTTACCACAATTGAACTATATAAAGCTTATTCTGATATGGAAGGTATGATGGATTTAACGGAAGAATTATTTAAAACCATCGCTGAAGATTTAGGTAAATATAAATATATATGGAAAGATAAAGAAATTGATTTAGAACCTAAATTTATAAGAGCCCATATGGTTGACTTAATTAAAGAAAAAACGGGAATAAACTTCTTTGATGAAATGTCTTTTGAGAAGGCTTGTGAATTGGCTAAAGAACATAATATTGAATTGGAAGACCATTTTGGTTATGGCCATATCGTTAATGCTTTTTTTGAAAAATATGTTGAGTCTACTATTATTAATCCTACCTTTGTATACGGACATCCGATTGAAATAAGTCCTTTAGCTAGTAAAAGTAAAGATCAAAGATGGACTGAAAGATTTGAATTATTTATTGGAGGATCTGAATTTGCAAATGCTTTTACAGAATTAAATGATCCTATTGATCAATATGAAAGATTTGAATCGCAATTAAAAGAAAAAGAACTTGGAAATGATGAAGCTAACGAAATGGACTTAGATTATATTGAAGCTCTTGAATATGGTATGCCACCAGCTGGAGGTTTAGGTATTGGATTTGATAGAATGATAATGTTATTTACAAATTCAGATACTATAAGAGAAGTTATTTTATTTCCAACTATGAAATTAAAAAACTAAAATAAGAAAATTTTAGTTTTTTTTTAAAATCTACAAAAAAACCATTGAATTATATATTTTATGGTATAATTAATGTTAGAGGAGGATAAAATGAAAAAGTTTTGGGAAAAGCATGATTTGTTAAAAGTAAGTGGAATTGTGATTATAATTACCGTAATAATGACTTGGATAATAAAACAAGGTAATTGGAATGGAACAGAACTTGCTGTAGGAGAAATTACTAGAGTAGGTATCTTTGATTTCTTCACATATGGTTTACTAGGTATGTTTTACTTTACTATACTTGTTACCTTTATATTTGTTGTCGGCGGGTTTTATCAAGTATTATCAAAAACATCTAGTTATCAAAATTTAACAAACTATATTGCTAAAAAATCTAAAGGAAAGGAAATTTTATTTGTATTAATAGTATCATTTATAATTGCGGCATTATCTGCAGTATTAAATGAATATTATATAATATTAGCATTTATACCATTTATTCTTTCAATAATGTCTAAAATGAAACTAGATAAAATAACTGGTTTTGTTACTACATTTGGTTCAATCTTAATTGGTTTTATTGGATCAATATATAGTACTAAAATAGCTGGAATAAATAATGGAATATTTAGTTTAGAATATAATGATTTTATATGGTTTAAACTATGTTTATTTGGTATTAGTTATATTTTATTTAATACATTTACGGTATTACATTTAAAGAAAAAACTAAAATCTAAAAAAGATGAAGCTTTAAATGAATTATTCGATGGTGAAAATGTTACTAAGAAATCCAAAGGAAAAACATGGCCAATGGCAGTAATCTTTGGGCTATTTGTCTTAATTTCAATTTTAGCTTATATGCCATGGGTAGAAGCTTTTAATGTAACAATTTTTAATGATATAACTAAGAGCATTAAAGAATATGAATTATTAGGAGCTCCAGTATTTGGTTACTTATTAGGTAATGTTGAAGCATTTGGTAATTGGGATTTATTTGGAATTCAAATATTAATGTTAATTACAGCTTTAATTGTAAAATGGACTTATAAAATTAATTTAAGTGATTTCTTTACTTCATTTGGAGAAGGATTTGCTAAAGTTGGAAAATTAGTTGTTGTATTATTAGCAGCTTTCTTAATATTAGAATTTGCAGTAATGTTCCCAGTTTTACCAACAGTTGTTGATTGGATAATGAATTTATCAAGTAGCTTTAATGTATTCTTAGGTACAATAAGTGGTTTATTTACATCATTATTTACCACTGAATATCAATATACAGCTAACTTAATAGGATCATATTTATCTGGTACATATGCTGATATAGCTAAACAAATTTCTATAATGATGCAATCTACATTTGGAATAGCAGCTTTAATTGCTCCATCTTCAGCTATATTATTAGTAGGATTATCTTATTTAGAAATTAGTTATAAAGACTGGTTTAAATATATTTGGAAATTCCTTGTAGCAATGATTGTAATCAGCATTATATTAATGTTTATTATCATATAATAATATACTATCTACTTTTAGTAGATAGTTTTATTTTATTGACTTATTTTAATCCTTTTGTTACTATTAATTAGTAATGCGAAGATTATATCTTAAGTAATTATATATATCTTTAAAGAGAGTAAATATTATAAGCTGAAAATATTTATAAAGTAATATCTATAATGAATTTCAATATATGAGCATTAAACGATAGTCCGCGTTAAGGAAATAAAGAGCATGTAAAATCATGAATTAAGGTGGTACCGCGAATAATTTCGTCCTTAAAGCATGATTTTTTTATTGGAGGAATAAAAAATGAAAGAACAATTAAATGATTTAGTAAAGAGGGCTTCTGAAGAAGCAAAAAAAATAACAAATGAAAGTGAATATTTAAATATTAAATCTAAATATTTAGGTAAAAAAAGTGAATTAAATACTTATATGTCCAATATCAAAAATATGAATTCTGATGATAAAAAGTTATATGGGCCATTATTTAATAAACTTAAAAAAGAATTTGATAATTTATTTACTAAATATTACGAGGAATCATTAAATAAAAATGAAATAATTACCTTTGACCCAACACTTCCAGTAAAAGAAGTAGATGGTTCTCTTCATCCAGTTACAATTGTAGCTCGAGATGTTACTAACATTTTAAAAAAGATGGGCTTTATGGTATTAGACGGACCAGAAATGGAGTCAGAGTATTTTAATTTTGAAGCTTTAAATATCCCAGCAACTCATCCGGCTCGCGATATGCAAGATACCTACTGGCTTGATAATGGACTTTTATTAAGGACGCATACAAGCCCAGTTCAAGCAAGGGCTATGCAAAAATACGGAGCTCCAATTAAAATGTGTGTTCCTGGTCGATGTTTTAGAAATGAAGATTTAGATGCTTCTCATGAAAATACTTTTTTTCAATTAGAAGGTATGGTAATTGATGAAAATATTTCTATAAGTAATATTCTTTATGTTATGAAAGGAATGTTAAGAGAAGTATTTAAACAAGATATTGAAGTTAGACTGCGTCCTGGATTCTTTCCATTTGTAGAACCTGGTTTTGAACTAGATTGTTCTTGCACGATATGTGGAGGTAAAGGATGTCCTACTTGTAAAGATACAGGATGGATTGAATTATGCCCTTGTGGAATGATTCATCCCAATGTTTTTGAAGAAAGTGGTATTGATTCAAAAGTATATAGTGGTTTTGCTTTTGGATTAGGTTTAACTAGATTAGCAATGATGAAATATAAAATTAATGATATAAGATATTTAAATTCAAGTGATTTAAGACATTTAAGTCAGTTTAATATAAGGTAGGTGAATACAATTGAAAATATCATGTAATGTTTTAAAGAAACATATTAAAAATAGTGAAAAGATTGATTTTTATTCTATTTGGGATACCTTTACAATTAGAACTGCTGAAGTAGAAAAAGTAGAAAAAAAAGGTATGAATTTTGATGGTGTTGTAACTGCTAAAATTATTGAATGTGAACCTCATCCAAAATCAAATAAATTATCGGTTTTAAAAGTGGATAACGGTAAAAAGCAACTGCAAATAGTATGTGGAGCTCCCAATGTAAAAGTTGGTCTAATAGGGGCTTTAATTCAAATCGGTGGTCATATTGATGATATAGAAATTAGTGCAAGACCTTTATTAGGTATTGATTCTTATGGAATGATGTGTAGTGGTAAAGAATTAGGTATCAGTGATGATCACACAGGTATTTTAGAATTACCTGCAAATACAAAATTAGGGGTTAATATTAAAGAAATATTACCAATTGAAGATATTATTGTTGAAATTGATAATAAATCTTTAACTAATCGGCCTGATTTATGGGGACATTATGGTATAGCTAGAGAAATAGCTGCTATTACAGGAAATAGTTTATTACCTCTAGAACTTGATGATACAAAGTTAGATAAAAAAGATTTAAAAATTAAAATAAATAATCCGGAATTATGTTATCGATATATTGGAACAAAATTAGAAAAAATTGAAAATATAAATACTCCGATGTGGATGCAAATATTTTTATACTATGCAGGTATGAGAAGTATTAATTTAATTGTCGATCTAACTAATTATGTTATGCTGGAATTAGGTCAACCAATGCATGCATTTGATGCCAATATTGTAAATGAAATAGAAATAGGACTTGCTAATAAAGGTGATAAATTTACTACTCTAGATGGCAATGAAAGAACATTAACTAATAAAGATTTAATGATTAAAAATGGTGGCAAGTATTTTGCAGTAGCTGGAGTAATGGGTGGGCTTGATAGTGAAATAACTGATAATACTAATTCGATAGTTTTAGAAAGTGCTTCTTTTGAAGCATCAACAATTAGAAAAACCGCTACTTCATTAGGCCTTCGTACTGAAGCATCCAGCCGCTATGAAAAAAGTTTAGATCCTAATTTAACAATGGATGGAACCAAAAGATTTATTAAACTATTAAAAGATGAAAATCCTAATTTAGAATTTGGGTCTAATATTACTGATGTTTATCCAAAAATATTTAAAGAAAAAGAAATTATTCTAGATAAAAAATTACTATATAAATATATGAATTTTGAAATAGAAGATTCAATTGTTGAAAATATATTAAACTTATTATCATTTAAAGTTAAAATTTTAAAGGATCGTTTTAAGGTAACTGTTCCTACTTTTAGAGCAACTAAAGATGTTGCTATTGCGGCTGATTTAATTGAAGAAATAGCTAGGTTATACGGCTATGAAAATTATAATGAAGTCCCTCTTAATATGGATTTAACTTTTAATAATAATGAAACAACTTATGAGCAAGAATATGAAGTTAAAGAATATTTAGTTAATAAGCATAATTTTAATGAAGTTAATACTTATTTATGGAATCAAACTTTATTCTTAAAATATATTGATGTATTAGTAGATAATGTAAAATTAATTGGTAAAAATGAAGATAATATTTTAAGAGATGATTTATCATTAAGTATGCTAGAATCTGCTTATATTAATACTAAAAGATTTGAAAATATTAGAATATTCGAAATAGGTACCATAATAGAAAATGGTGAAAATAAAAGATCATTAAGTATATTATTATCTGGTGATACAGGCGATTTAAAAAACATCTATAATGAAGCTAAAAGCATTGCTTATCATTTATTAAAGACCCTTAAAAATATAAAACCTATTTTTGAATTATCGGAAAGCAAAAATTATTATAATAATGAGTTAACTCAAAATATTATTGTTAATAATAATGTTTTAGGTCAAATTAATGTTTTTAATCGCAATATAAGTAATAATATTAATAAAAAGAAATGTTTTGTTGTAATTAATATCAATTTTGATTATTATTCCCAAATTAATAAAGAGAATATTATCTATAATGAAGTAAGTAAGTATCCAATTACAAACTTAGATTATACTATTTTATCTAAAAGAGGAGAATACTATCAAGAATTTGAAAAGATAATTGATAATTTTACTAGTCCTATTATCATAAAAAGAGAATTAGTTGATATTTATATTGAAAATGATATTAAAAAAATTACCATAAGATATACAGTCGGATCAAAAGAAAAAACTTTAACAAGTGAAGAGTTAAAAGATTTTAAAGAAAAGTTTATTAAATTTATTGAAGATAATGATTTAAGTATTATTTTAGAATAATACTTTTTTCTTTACTTTTGTAAGTTAATAAGTTAGAATATATATAGAAAGATATTAACAGGTGATAAGGTGACTAAAACGGTAGGAAATAATTTAAAAATTGCTCGAATGAGATCAAATCTATCTATGTCTGCTGCAGGTGAACTATTAAATATTTCAAATGCAGCTATTTTTAAATATGAAAATAATACTATTATTGCTTCATTACAAAGATTAGAAGAATTTGCTAAAATTTATAATACTAATTTAGAAGAATTACTTGATGTTGAGGATAATTTAAAAATTAAATTTACTAATTTTAAATGTCGGAAAAAGACTTCTGAAATTAAAAAAGAGAAAATAAAATATATTATCACTGAAAAAATAAATTCTTATTTTAATTTATTAAAACTCTCAGATATTACCTTACATAACAAATTTGGAGTTCATATGGTTAGTACTTTATTAGAAGCTGGAAGTTTAGCTTCTAAATTAAGAATCTTTTTTAATCTACCCTTAAAAGATCCTATATCTAATTTAGTATATTTACTTGAAAGTAATGGCATGATGATCATTACCCTTCCAAAAGATAAAAATACTATTAATTTGATTGGGTTTTATGAAATTATTAATAATGTTCCTGTAATAGTAGTTCTTCAAGAAAGTAATGGCTATGAACAAAGATATAGTATTGCTAAATACTTAGGAGAACTTCTAATTATAAATGATTATAAAAAAGATGAATTAACAACTGAATTTGCACTTTCTTTATTAATACCAAAACAAAGTATTCTTGAAGAATTTGGAGATAAAAGAATAAGAATTGATTTTAAAGAATTAGAAATTTTTAGTAATAATTATAAAGTGAGTTATAAGAATATTGTTAATCGGTTATCTAATTATAATATCATTACTCCTAGTAATGCTAAATATTTAAAAATTTATATAAATAAAAATAATATTAAAGAAAAAGATTATTATGAAGAACCATTTGTTTATGAAAAATTAGCAGCTAAGTTAAGAGCTAAAGGGATAATAAAAAAGAATTAAACTAATTCTTTTTTATTGTATTTAATTATCGTTAAAACTAAAAGGATAATTATTAAAGCTAAACTTATAAATAACATGACAGGATTTAATGAAGAATTAACAATTATGTTTCTTGTATCAGCTAAAGCAAAGATTGAGAAATATTTTAAAAATTCAATGCTTTCACTAATTGTTGATAAGATATTTAAAATATAACTACCAAATACAATTCCTAAACTTATTCCCATCATTGTTTTAGTTTTCCTATTAAAGGTTGATATAAACATACATAAACTAAATAAAACTAAAGATGTTATTAATGGAGATATACTTAAATAAAAGAATGTTTTGTCATTTATATCTTCATTAACGATTAGGCCGATATAATTAAATATGCCAATAAATAAAACCATGGCTACAACATAAATAAGACCAGCTGCTATTTTTGATAATGCTATTTTAGTTCTTGTAATGGGAAGACTATGTAAATATTCAATCGTTTTATCATCTTCTTCTTTTAAGATTAGATTAGATCCAAGAATCGCTGCATAAGCACCAGTTACTAAATAGATAAGCATTAAGCCTTCAGTTTGCAGCCATCCAAAAGCAGTGCTAATTGATGAAATATCCATATTAAATGATTTTAAAACATCTTCAGGAAATATTTTTAGAATTTCATCCATCATTTTTATATTATCGCTTTTTACTAAACTTGGATAAAGTAAGAAGACGACTAGGAAAATAGTACATAAAATAAAGGTCCATAAAATAAAACTTTTGCTATTAATTTTAATTTCTCTTTTAAACATTTTTTTACCTCCTACTTATAATAATGCAAGAAGATATCCTCTAAACTTGCTTCTTCGATTAATAATTTATTGATTTTAAATTTCGATAACGCTTTTATTAAGATATTAATATCTATTGTATTTCGAAATTTGATTAAGTTATTATTTATTTCATATTTATTAAGTTTTAATTCTTTGATAATTTTATTTACTTCTTCAGAAATAATCGTTACATAAAATAAATTTAATTTATGGAGATTTTCAATTGATTCAATTTTTAATAGGTTACCTTCTTTAATAATCCCAACTCGATCACATATTTTAGCTACTTCATTTAGGACATGAGTTGAATAAAGAATAGTTGTACCTTTTTTCTTTTCTTCTAGTAATAAATTATAAAATGTTTGTTGCATAATTGGATCAAGTCCACTTGTTGGTTCATCTAAAATAAGGATTTCTGGTTCATGCATTAAAGCAAGCACAATACCTAATTTTTTTAAGTTTCCTAAAGATAAATTTTCTATTTTTTTATTTTCATCTAATTTAAATAATTTAACTAATTTATTTCTGTTTTTTGATAAATCTTTTTTATAAAAAGATTGATGATAATTTAATATTTCCTGAACAGTTAAATCTTCATATAAATTTATTTCACTTGGTAAATAACCGACTATTTCTTTTAAAGAAGTATTATCTTTATCAAATAATATGCCATTAATATAAATTTCTCCTTGGCTTTTATTAATCAAATTCATAATACATCTTAAAGTAGTCGATTTACCTGCTCCATTTGGACCAATAAAACCAAATATTTCTCCTTTTTCTAATTCTAAATTCAAATTTTTAACTCCCAAAATATCACCATAATATTTGGTTAGATTTTTAATTTCTAAAGCTGCTTTCATTAGAGACCTCCTAATATATTAATTATACAACAAATTATATGATATTTATATAAAATTTAATAAAAAATATATCGTTATTTTTATTTATATTATTTAAAGAAAAGAAAAATATTATCGTACATTTATTTGTAAAATTATCGTAAGGCACTTTTTTAATATTTGAATAAATGATATAATTTAAGTAGTAAGAAAGTGGGATTAATATGGAGTATTTAAACAAATTAAATAAAGAACAAATAGAGGCAGTTTCCCATATAGAAGGTCCTTTATTAGTTATGGCTGGTGCTGGTTCTGGTAAGACTAAAGTTTTAACTACGCGAATTGTCTACTTAATAGATCAAGGGATTAATCCCCATAATATTTTAGCTATTACTTTTACTAACAAAGCTGCAAAAGAGATGCGTGATCGCGTAAATAATATGCTTGGAGATGTATCTTCTTTTATAGGAACATTTCATTCTTTAGGTCTGAGAATTATTAGAGAAAATAATGCTCTTTTAGGTCTAAATAATAATTTTACGATTATTGATTCATCGGATTCTTTATCAATTATTAAAAAAATATTAAAAGAAAAAAATTTAGATCCTAAACATTATAGTCCTTACTATATTAGAAATAAAATTAGTTTTATTAAAAACCAAATGTTAAATGATTTTGAATTAGAAAAATTCTTTAATACCCCAATTGATAAAGTTGTTGTTGAGGTTTCTCATTCCTATAATAATAAATTAATTAAAAGTTCAAGTGTTGATTTTGATGATTTATTATTAATGCCAGTTAAATTATTTACTGACCATAAAGATATTTTAGAGCATTATCAAGACCGTTTTAAATATATTTTAATTGATGAGTATCAAGATACTAATCCTGTTCAGTATAAATTATCAGTAATGTTAAGTTCGAAGTATAAAAATATATTTGTTGTTGGGGATATGAATCAAAGTATTTATGCTTTTAGACAAGCTGATTATCGTAATATAATAAATTTTGAAAATGATTTTAAAAATACTAAAGTTATCAAATTAGAGCATAATTATCGAAGTACTAATACCATTCTTTCCGCAGCTAATGAAGTAATAAAGAATAATAAAGAAAGAAAAGATTTAAAGCTTTATTCGGAAAATGGCGAAGGAGTAAAAATTAAATATTTAAGAAGTTATGATGAAAAGCACGAAATAGCATTAATAATTGATGAAATAAAAGATTTACATAATCAAGGTATTAAATATGAAGAAATTGCGGTTTTATATCGTACTAATGCTCAATCCAGGGTTATTGAAGAAGTATTTTTAGGAAAAGGAATACCATGTAAAGTATTTGGTAGTTACTTTTTTATTGACCGAAAAGAAATCAAAGATTTAATTGCTTACTTAAGATTAATTTATAATGAAAATGATGAAATCAGTTTAAGAAGAGTTATTAATGTTCCTAAAAGAGGTATTGGGGATGCTGCAATAAGTAAGTTAGAAGCTTTAGCTAATTTAAATAATACTACATTATTTGCATCTTTATCTACTAAAAAAGAGTTAGAATTTAAAGAAATTATTATAAATTTAAAAACACGAAGTGAGAATTTAAGTTTAACTGAATTAATTGATGAAATACTTAATCTATCAGGAATGAAAAAAGAATTAGAATCAACAAAATTTTTAGAAGATGAATTAAGATTAGATAATTTATATGAATTTAAAAGTATTACTGCATCATATGAAGAAAGAACAGGATCGGTTCATTTAGGGGATTTTTTAGAAGAAATTTCTTTAATAAGTGATGTATCTAATCATCAAAATGATGGTGATGAAGTGACTTTAATGACCCTTCATAGTGCCAAAGGATTAGAATTTAAAGTAGTGTTTTTATGTGGTATGGAAGAAGGTATTTTTCCTCATAATATGGCACTTATGGAAGGTAATATCGAAGAAGAAAGACGTTTATGTTATGTTGGTATTACTAGAGCAAAAGATCGGTTATATTTAACTAATGCTAAAAGAAGAATGCTATATGGTAAAGAACAACAAAATCTGCCTTCTCGGTTTATAACCGAAATTAATGAAGAAAAAATAGAAAGTAATAATGTTGCGCCAATTCCTAAAATAATTGATAAAGAATCGATGTATACTAATGACAATAATGATATTATTATTGGCACGATTATAAATCATACGATTCATGGAACTGGAGTAGTAACTAAAGTAGATGGTAGTTTAATAGATGTTGCTTTTAAAACTGGTACTAAAAAATTAATGAAAAATCATAAAAATATCAGTATAATAAATTAAAAGAAAGAAGGATATAATGAAAGAAAGATATAATGAATTATTACAATTAATTAATAATGCTAATCATGAATATTATGTTCTCGACAATCCTTCTGTAACTGATAATGTATGGGATAATTGGATTAATGAATTATTAGAAATCGAAAAAAATTATCCTGAACTTAAAACAGCCGATTCTCCTTCCCAAAGAGTTGGAGGAGAAGTTATATCGGAATTTGAAAAAGTATATCATGAAACACCGATGATGAGTCTGTCAAATGTCTTTAATGAAGAAGAAATAATTCTTTTTGATGAAAGAATAAAAAAAGAATTTAAAAACCCTAAATATGTTTGTGAACTTAAAATAGATGGGCTATCAGTTTCTTTACTATATAAAGAAGGTATATTAAAATCAGCTGCTACAAGAGGAAACGGCATAGTAGGAGAAAATATTACTCATAATGTTAAAACCATTAAATCGATACCCTTAAAATTAAAAGATCATATCGATTTAGATGTTCGGGGCGAAATATTTATGCCTAAAGATATTTTTATTAAGTTAAATAAAAAAAGAGCTGAAAAAAAAGAACCTTTATTTCAAAATCCTCGAAATGCTGCTGCGGGAAGTATCCGTCAATTAGATAGCAAGATAGCTAAATCACGAAATTTAGATGCCTTTTTTTATCATAATCCTAATCCTAAATTAAATTCTCATTATGAAACCTTAAAAGAACTAAAAAGTTTAGGTTTAGTTGTTAATCCTCATATTGAATTATTAAATAATATTAATGAAGTAATTGCTTATATCAATAAATGGACTTTAAAAAGAAATGACTTACCATATGAAATAGATGGCATTGTTATTAAACTAGATGATATTAATATGCAAAAAGAATTAGGGTATACAGCTAAAAGTCCTAAATGGGCGACAGCTTATAAATTTCCGCCTGAAGAAGTTGAAACTAAATTAAGAAATATTGTATGTACTGTCGGTAGAACGGGGTTAATAACTCCTAATGCAATATTTGATCCTGTTAAAGTAATGGGCTCAACTATTAGAAGAGCTACCTTACATAATGAATCATACATTAGAGAAAGAGATTTAAAAATAGGTGATTATATCTTAATTAGAAAAGCTGGGGATGTAATACCAGAAGTAATATCAGCAATAAAAGAAAAAAGATCAGGTAATGAACAAGAATTTATCATGCCTACTAAATGTCCAATATGTAATCATGAATTAATTAAATCATCTTCTTTAATTGATCTAATATGTCCTAATAAATTATGTGATGCTCGTAATATTGAAGGTTTAATTCACTATGCTAGTAAACAAGCTATGAATATTGAAGGCTTAGGAGAAAGAATAATTGAACAATTTTATAATCAAGGTATCATTAGAAATATTATTGATATTTATCATTTAAAAGATCAAAAAGAAGAGTTAATTAAATTAGAAGGCTTTGGGGAAAAAAGTATTCAGAATTTACTATCTTCAATTGAAAATTCAAAAAATAATTCTTTAGAAAAATTACTATTTGCCATCGGAATTAAAGGTATTGGTGAAAAAACTGCCAAAATATTAGCTAAAAAATATTTTAGTATTGATAATATAATAAAAGAAGCATTAAGTGATAATATAAAACTTCCGGATATAGGGCCCATTTTAAATGAAAGTATTAAGAATTACTTTTTAAATGATGATAACATTAAACTTATTAACACTTTAAAAGAACTAGATGTAAATATGAATTATATAGGTGATAAAATAACTGAAAATGAAAACTTCTTAAATAAAAAAATAGTTGTAACTGGTGCTTTAAATAACTACAACCGCAATGAAATTCAAAATATAATAGAATTAAATGGTGGTTTATGGTCAACATCGGTGTCTAAGAACACTGATATCGTAATAGTTGGTGAGGATGCTGGCTTAAAATATCAAAAAGCTTTAGATTTAAACATCGAAATATGGGATGAAAAGACATTAGAAGAAAAATTGAAAGGATAAAATATGGAAATAAAAACCTTAAGAGTAGGATATTTACAAACTAATTGTTATATCTTAAAAAAAGATAAAGAATATTTAATAATCGATCCTGGTGATGAAGCAAGTAAAATAATTAATTATATTGATGGTGAAGTCAAGGGCATACTAGTAACTCATAATCATTTTGATCATATTGGTGCACTTGATGAATTAAAAGAACATTATCAAACCAAAGTTTATCATTATTCAAACTTAAAAGAAGGAAAAAATAAAATATCAACCTTTAATTTTGAAGTAATTTATAATCCTGGGCATACTAAAGATTCAATTAGTTTCTTATTTAATAATGATTTATTTTGTGGTGATTTCATTTTCGAAGATAGTATTGGAAGAACTGATGCTGGGGGAAATAATCAAGATATGAAAAATAGTATTACGAAAATAATAAAATT
>JAQVVC010000061.1 GCA_028699175.1 Bacilli bacterium
GATCCCCAAAAGATTCTATTAATAATTTAAAGAAATGATTTTCATTTTTAGCTTCTATGTTATTACTACCGTATTTTTCTCTTGCTTCTATTACTTCTGCATCAGTTAAACCATTAAATTCCATAACTAGTCCTCCGTTAAAATTATATGGGACAAGTTATTAAAAAATTACTAATACTAATTACTATAAAATTAATGTAAAGCAGTCGATACTTTACATTAATAGATTGTAAAATATACACAACTGTTTTATAATGGAAATGTAAAGAGAGGTGTATACACGATGTTAAAAAAAGCGAAAATACTTTTATTAACAATATCTTTAACTACTTGTTTAGGACTTATGAGTAGCACTTATTCTAGATATGTGGCAAGTGCTCAAAGTGATATAGAAGCCCAATTTTCAAAATGGCAGATACTAGTTGATAGCATTGATGTTACTAGCAATAGTCAATCTAGCATCAATATATCTCCAATAATTGAAGAAAATGAATTTATCGCTTCTAACACTATCGCCCCATCTTCAACTGGTTATTTCGATATAATAATCGATCCTACTAATGTAGATGTTTCATTTAATTATAATATAGCTTTAAATGTTCTAAATGAAAATATACCTGATTTATTAATAAGTAAATATGCGATATTACCTGATAATTATATTGAAGGGGATTCACTAGTATTTACCCCAATTGTCGATAGTAATATAAGTAATTCATTACTATTTAACAAAAATGAAGCCGGATATACTTTTGATCCATTTACAATAAGAATATATTTTGAATGGTTTGAAGGCACTAATGAAATAATGAATGATGAAGATGATGCCAATATAGGAACATTAGCAGTTAATGAAAACACAGTTCTTGAAATGAATGCTGATATAACATTTGAACAAATAATAGAATAAATATAAATGCACTATTAACAAAAACCTCTTTCCAAAATAGTTTAGAAACATAGTGCAAAAAAAGACAGCAAATGCTGTTTTTTTATTATTTATTAATAAATGTTTTAATTGTTATATTTAAAGATTTTTTTTAATTTGTCTTTCTTATAATCTGCTTTTATTTATTTCAATAACCGGAATAACATTGCATGTACTTTCTTTTAAATTTCCGTATACTTTAGAATAAGTATCATCTAATTTTACTAACGCAAAACCTGATAATTCACCATAACTACTTTGCGTCCAATAACAATTATTAGAAGATAAGAAATTATATTTATCATTCATAAATCTAAAGAATCCATTTTTGTTTATTGTATCAGTTATAATAGTATTTAGACGATTATTATAATTAATATTACCTAATACTCTATCTGAATATGAATCAATAATTATTTGTGAATTTTTAATATCATTAGAGATTACTTTTACTATATCTTCAACTAATAAATATCTAGTAGGAACATTCCATGAACTTACCAAAGTATTAAATGTATTGATATAATTATTATAATTTGCTTGTTCATAAGTTTTAAGTGGATTAGGTAATAAAGTTACTTTAGTATCACCTATTGTATTATTTACATCTATAATATAAGATTTAATACATGTGTCACTAATAACGTGACATTCATTATTATTAATCACATCTATTAATATTTCATTGCCTAAATTATATTTAATATCACTTGATGTATCGATATCTAAATATTGTTGCGCAGATAAGCTAATTTCCACTTGGACTGATGGTAATATTTGATAACTTTCATCTTGTTGTTTTTTTAACAATTCACTTTCTTGAAATTCATGGGCTTTATTACCCCATATACTATCCAGTTCATCATTTCCAGAATCAAGAGGCCAAGAAACTGCTATTTCAAACACTTCTTCAGTTCCTTTTGATAAAATATAATTTTTACTTAAGTTTATATTAATACTAAAAGGATATCCATGAGAAATTATATCTTCAATATTTTCTGAAGTTAATCCATGTACATCACTTTGAAAAAAATCATTTGGACCTCCTAATATTCTTGCAGATAAAACTTCATAACTGACTTCTGCATCTGAATCTCCTAAATTTCTTAAAGTAATCAATTCCGTAACCGGTTCCATCCCTGGGTATATTTCTGAAAGGGACATAACAACACTATTTTTTACAGGGTCACCATTTTTAGTAAGTTCAATGTTCCAAGCTTTTACATTTACTTCTGTAGATACACCTGCTATTCCACTATACGCAAACCATGCTAATGTGGCTGATATGAATGAAATCGCCATAAATAATAATGATACAATATTTAGTTTAGCGTATGTTTTGTGGCGCGCTTCCATCATATACCGCATCCCTTCGTTTAATGTTTTTTAGTTAGTTGTTCTCGTTAAGCTTTTTACTTCTTTTTTTATCTTCAATGTTAAACATAGTAATCGCAATCTCATATCCGATAATTCCTACTAGCGGAACTATAATACATAAATAAAATCCAATATCTGTTGCAATTATTTTATACAGAAATGATAATGAATTTATTTTGTATGTTACAACACCTAATAATTGACTTTCATAGATCGTAGGATCTTCAATTATATTACCTAAACCTTTAGCTCTAAATAAATATTCGCCTCTACTGTTAGTTTCTACACTAATTACTTGATGAGTTACTATTTTACCTTTAATATCTCCCGAACTTCCAAAGTAACTTATATCATCCCCAGGCTTAATCGTCGAAGGATCAACTTCTTTTGATAACAATACATCTCCTATTTTATATTTAGGCTCCATACTAGCAGTTACAACAGTAAATATTCGATAATTAAAGAATGACATTTTATTCTCACTAAAACGTTGTAAATATACCGTAATTATAAACGATAAAATAAATACGATAAATATAAAATATATTATATTTATTAATACTTTTAGTCCTTTAATATTAATTAATTCTTTTAATTTTTTCATATTGTTTCCTTTTCTTATAAATAATTTCGAACTTTTTCTAAATATTCATCGATAGCACTTTTAAATTTATTTTTAATTTCCGAGCCATCTATTTCAGTTTTATTTTTTTCTTTTTTTAGTTCATCAGTTATTATTTTTAATATTTCTTGTTCCGATATTATAGTACCATTATTTAATAACATTGAAATAACTCTTTTAATTTGCTGATGCATTAAAATAACAGCGTATTCAGATATTCTCTTTTTCTGTTCTCTTTTTGAAGAGGATATAGAATCTAATACAAAATAATCCATTAAAAACGCATCATCTAAGATTGATTTTAATATGCCATCCCCAGTTGTATCGAGTCCCTTTTTTTTACTTTCGCTCTTTGAATCTTCATAAGATTGCAAAAAATCCCATAACTTAACAGCTGCTTGAAAATTAGGATTTTTTAGAATTACATTCGTTCTTTTTATTGGAGATATAACTTTTGCAACATTAGCTTTTTCTAAACTTTTATATAATTCACTTCTCTGCCACCCGAATATAAATTTGTTAATAAGTTCTATTTTATTAGATATTTCTTCAAGTTTTTCTTCAATAGTTTTTATGTTTAACTGCTCTTTTTCTGAATCAGGTATTTCATTTGCAGTTATTTTTAATTCAATATTAATTCTTTCTTCTCCATTATGAGTAGTAGCTGCATACTCTAATACTTTTTCATCTTT
>JAQVVC010000062.1 GCA_028699175.1 Bacilli bacterium
AACAATTAAAAAAGGTGCTATATAATTGATTATAATGTTAGTATCCATAATAATCACTCCCTAGGGCACCTATTATATACATATTTAATTAAAAGTCAATATCCATCATCATTTAATACTGTTTAATTAAATCCATAAATACTTTTTCTAGATTATAATCATAATATTCATTTTTAATAATATTTAAATCATTTGTATAACTTTCTAAAGTCTCAATATTAATGACGCAAACTTTATATTTTAATTTATTAATTTTTTTGTCATATTTATGATAACTTAATCGTCCTGTAATTTTACTGAAATTATATCCACTTAATAGTTCAGTTATAAAGTCGGTGGTAGTTCCATCATTTCCTTCTCCAACTTCTTCATAATCAGATCCTAAAATTCTATATCCAGTTATATTATTTACTATTTGAGCACACTTATTAGATAAGTCATTTAGTTCATCTGATAAATTTGGTTTTGAACTATATATTACTCTTCCAGATGAATGTAATGTTATATAAGCAAATATATTTTGATAATATTTATTATGCCAAAATATCAAAGCTTTAGTTTCTGGTTCATTTCCTAAATATTTTCCAGCATAATATTCCATTTTATTTATAGATGGTTTTAATACTACGGTATTAAGTAAATTATATCTTTTAAAATGTAAGCCAGAATTTTGAGATGGCATATTTCGATTTAAATCAACTCCATTTAAATTACCTTTATAATAATTAAAATCAATTAAATTTCTATTTTTATAAATAAATAAATCTTTATTTTTAATAGTATTAACTCCTGTTATTAATGTATTATACCCATCTGGGTTAACTACGGGTAATACAACTATTTTATAGTTATTTAATAAATTAATAATATCTTTATCTTCTGCTTCATAATTATTTACTAAATCAATAATAAACTTTGTTATAAATAAAGGATTAGCAAATTCAGCTGCATGATTACCTGCTTCAAACATTATCGTTTTATTACCTTTTCCAATAACTATCGAGTATATATTTCTATTATCTACTGATTTACCTATTATTTCTAAATTAACAATATTGGAATTATTTAAATTATAATAGATATTTTCTAATTCTTTATAATCTAAATACTGGTCAAAATTATATAATATTTTTTGATATTCTTTTTTCTTATTTATTATTTGAGTTTTATAATTAATAGCTGATAAATAGTCTTCTTTATTCATACCTTTAGCAAAATATATCACATCATCTTGATTACTTTCTGCTGTGTTTAATATATTTATATCATTATTATTTTCTTTTATATTATCATTATTATTTATTATATATAATACTCCCATTATTAAAATAATAATAAAGAGATAATTAAAAACTTTTTTCATGTTATTTCACCTAAAATAATAATATCAAACTATCATATGATGTTCTAGTAAGATTTAATAATTTTACATGTTGTAGTATTGATAAATATTTTTATCTCATACTAATAACGGTGATAATATGGAATCGATATGGATGAAAGATTATGATGATAAAAATTTACCTAGTATAAATAAAAATATTAATACTCCAATACTTATAATAGGGGGAGGTATTGCAGGCTTGATGTGTGCTTATAATTTAAAGAAAAATAATTTAGATTTTACATTAGTAGATAGTAAAAAATTAGCTTCTGGAGTAAGTGCTAATACAACCGCACAAATTACATATGCTCATACTAATTTATACGATGATATTATTAAAAAACATGGTAAAGAAAAAGCATTAAGATATTTAGATTCACAATTAGATGGTTTTAATATAATGAAAGGTATTATAAAAGAAGAAAATATTAATTGTGATTATAAAGAAGAGAGTACTATAATTGGAGCATACTTACAAAAAAATATGAAAATACTGGATAACCTTCAAAACATTTTAAATAAATATAATTTAAGTAAAGTAATTAATAGTGATAATAATATAATATTTAATAAAAAAAATATTGAAGTAGAAAAACAATTTATTATAAATCCTATTAAATATATGATGGGTATTATTGATATTCTAATAGATAATAATTGTAAATTATATGAAAATTCTAAAGTAACTAAAATTAATAAAGTTAATAATAAATATGAAGTAATAATTAATAATAAATATAAAATAAATACTAATAAAATCATAATGGCTTGTCATTATCCAATTATAAACCCTGATAATTTATATTTTACGAAAATATTTCAAAGTAAGTCATATGCGGTAGCTTTTAAATCTAAATTAAAATTAGATGCTAATTATTTATCTTTAGATGAGCCTTATTATTATTTTCGAACTTATGATAATAATACTTTAATAATTGGTGGAAGTGATCATTATACAGGTATTAGTAACGATATAAATAAATGTTATGATGATTTAATATCTAAGATTTATAGAATTGATAAAGATGCTAAAATAGTTTCTAAATGGTTTACTGAAGATTGTATGCCGATTGATTCTCTTCCTTATGTTGGAACATACTCTAATAATCATAAAAATATTATCTTAATAACTGGCTTTCAAAAATGGGGATTTACTAATAGTCATATTGCAGCTAAAAATGTGACTAATATGCTTCTTAATAGAGCTTATGATGATTTATATAAAACTCATCGATTCACTTTATTTAGGGATTTAAAAAGTACTTTTAGAATGATTGCTCATAGTATTGATGGGTTAGTATTAAGTAAATTATGTATTAAAAATGAAGATTTAAGTACCATAAAAATAGATAGTGGTAAAGTAGTAAGATTAAATAATAAAAATATTTTAGTATATCGAGAAAGTAAAGATAATTATATCTTTTTAAAAAATAAATGCACCCATTTAGGATGCTCTCTTATTTGGAATGATGTTGACAAAGTATGGGAATCTAAATGTCATGGTTCAATATTTGATAAATATGGAAAAGTTATTTATGGACCGGCTATTAATGATTTAGAAGAGTTATTTTAATCATGTATATGAAATATAATTATATTCACCTGTTAAAAACTATATTTTTAATATAGTTTTTTTTAGTTTTTTTCTTTAAATATAAGAGTAAACAACCTTTTTGTTTAAAAATGTGTTATGATATAAGTATATAAGACCTTGAAAGGAGAAACATAATGTATAAAATTAATGATGTAGTAGTTTATATTAGAGATGTGTGTAAAATATCTGATGTTGATAATAAAAGTAAATATTATACACTTATACCTATTAATGACAAATCTTTAACAATAAAAATACCTTTCAATAATGATAAAGTAAGAGGATTAATTACTAAAAAAGAAGTTGAAGCTATTATCAAAAAAATTCCTCAAATTGAACTTATTGATTTTAATAATGATAAAATGGTTGAACATGAATACAAGAAATTATTACATTCAAATGAACATGAAAATCTGATAAAAATAATAAAAACGACTTATTTACGTAATCAAGATCGAATTAATCAAAATAAAAAAGCAAGTGAAAAAGATAGTAGTTTTTTCAATATAGCAGAAAAACTATTATATAATGAATTTGCTGTTGTTTTAGGAAAGACTTATGACGAAACTAAAAATTTTGTTATAAATGAAGTAAATAAAATGAATAATAAAAAATAAAGATAAATAT
>JAQVVC010000019.1:0-1431 GCA_028699175.1 Bacilli bacterium
TCGGAAATGACCTACAATAAGACCTTACCTCTGATTCATATTTTTTAAATACTTCTTCCATAAATCCGTCCTTCTCAATAAATAGGATATCATTTATTTAATTAGTTTACAATCTATTTTTTTTATCATTTGAATAGATTAATATAAGAAGTGATAATATATATTATAAAAAGCTATTAGTTTTTTTAAGAACTCTAAAAAATAAATATATTATAATTTTTTTTTAAAAATCGAAAAAAAGCGGTTGCATTACATATATATTACTGGTATAATGTACCTTGGTTTGACATGGCTAAGATGTGCGAGGTTGCCGATACTCTAGGATAAGTTGTTGACTTATAATAGGTTTGGGATATTTGTTACGGAGTCAAGTTTATACTAGATGTAAACGGAAGGAGGACATGTAAATGTCAAAAGTAAGAATCAAACTAAAAGCATATGATCATAAAGTTCTAGATGCTGCAGCAATTAAAATTGTTGATACTGTTAAGAGAACAGGTGGAGATATCTCTGGTCCTGTACCACTACCTACAGAAATACAAAAGTATACTGTATTGAAAGCGGTACATAAGTATAAAGATTCTCGTGAACAATTTGAAATGCGTACTCACAAGAGACTTATTGATATAAAAAATCCTAGTAAGGAAACAATGGATGCTTTAACTCATTTGGATTTACCAAGTGGTGTTGACATCGAAATCAAAACTAACTAAAAAATAGAAAATGAGGAGGAAGTAAAATGAAAGGAATCTTAGGACGTAAAATCGGTATGACCGAAAAATTTACTAAAGATGGAAAAGTTATTCCTGTTACAGTTGTAAGTGTAGAACCTAATGTAATAACTCAAATAAAAACAGTTGACACTGATGGTTATAATGCTATTCAATTAGGTGCTATAGATAAAAAAGAAAAACGTACAACTAAAGCAGAATTAGGACATGTTAAAAAAGCAAATGTCTCTCCTAAGCGCTTCTTAAAGGAAATTAAAGTATCTAATCCTGAAAATTATGAACTAGGAAGCACAATAAAAGCAGATATATTTGAAGTTGGAGAAAAGGTTGATGTAACCGGAACTTCTAAAGGGAAAGGTTTTTCTGGGGTTATAAAACGTCATAATTTCTCAAGAGGACCTGAAACTCATGGTTCGAGATATCATAGAAGACCTGGATCAAGAGGACCTATGAGACCAATGAGAGTATTAAAAGGTAAAAAATTAGCAGGACATATGGGAGCTGAAACTACTACAATACAAAATTTAACTATTATCGAAATTGATACTGAATTAAATTATATATTAGTTAGTGGTAATATCCCAGGGCCTAAAAATTCTTTAGTAACAATTAAAGAAGCTATTAAAGGCGGTAAAAAAGAAGAGTTTGAATTAATTTCTTATGAAGAAGTTGTTGAAACAGAAGAAGTAAATGAAAATGT
>JAQVVC010000019.1:1531-14425 GCA_028699175.1 Bacilli bacterium
GAAGTAATTACAGAAACTACTGAAGATAATCCTGAAAATCTTAATGAAGAGGAAAGTAAGTAGGTGTTAAAATGGCAAAAATAGATATTATTAACCTTAAAGGTGAAAAAATAAAAGATATAAAATTAAATGATGATGTTTTTGGTATTGAAGCTAATCAAAATTCAGTAAAAAAGATGATTAAATTACAACTTGATTCAATCAGACAAGGAACGCAAAAAGCTAAAACTCGTGCGGAAGTATCTGGTGGAGGAAGAAAACCGTATCGTCAAAAAGGTACTGGTAATGCTCGTCAAGGATCAATTAGAGCACCACATTATCGAAAAGGTGGGGTAGCATTTGCACCAACACCAAGAAGTTATACATTTAAAATTAATAAAAAAGAAAGACTACTTGCTCTTAAAAGTGCTTTATCTATTAAAGCAAATGAAAAAGCAATTAAAATAGTTGATTCTTTAGAGTTAACAAGTCTTAAAACAAAAGAAGCTAAAGCATTAATGGCTAAACTTAATTTAAGTGGCAAAGTATTATTTATTACTAGTGGAGATGCTGAAAACATTTATATGGCAACAAGAAATTTAGATAACGTTGCGGTTATTATGGTAAATGAAATAAATGTTTATGATTTAATTCATGCTGATCAAGTAGTAATAGATGAAGCTTCTTTAAAACATATAGAGGAGGTGCTTAAATAATGGATTTAAATATTATTTATTCACCAGTAATTACTGAAAAATCTTCAGCATTAGCAGAAGATGGAAAAACATATGTTTTTAAAGTTGATAAAAGAGCTAATAAAACGCAAATAAAACTTGCTATTGAAAAAGCTTTTGGTGTCAAAGTAAAAAGTATTAATACTCTTAATACTAAACCTAAGAAAAAAAGAGTAGGTAAATATACCGGATTAACAAAAACATATAAGAAGGCTATTGTAACATTAGTTGATGGCCAAACTATAGAAATGTAGGTGAATATCATGGCAATTAAAAAATATAAACCAACAACACCAGGTCGTAGAGGAATGACCACTTTAGCTAATAATGAATTAACAGCTAAAAAACCAGAAAAGACCCTTTTAAAAAAAGTTAAAAAAACTGGAGGACGTAACAATTTAGGTAGAACTACTGTATGGCATATTGGTGGAGGTGCAAAAAGACAATATCGTTTAATCGATTTTAAAAGAAATAAATTAGGTATCCCTGCAAGAGTAGTGTCAATTGAATATGATCCAAATCGCACTGCAAATATTGCTCTTCTAAATTATAAAGATGGTGAAAAAAGATATATTTTAGCACCTAAAAATTTAAAAGTAGATATGATAGTTGAATCAGGAGAAATATGTGATATCAAAGTAGGAAATGCAATGATGATTAAAAATATTCCCGTTGGTACTGTTATTCATAATATTGAATTAAAACCTGGAAAAGGTGGCGAAATAGCAAGAAGTGCTGGAACAAGTGCTCAAATCCTTGGTCGTGAAGATAAATATGTCATTATTAGACTTGGATCAGGAGAAACTAGAAAAGTTTTAGGTAATTGTATGGCTACTATTGGTGAAGTTGGCAATGAAGAACATGAACTTGTTAAACTTGGTAAAGCAGGACGTTCAAGACATCTTGGAATTAGACCAACAGTACGTGGTTCGGTAATGAATCCAAATGATCACCCTCATGGTGGTGGTGAAGGAAAAACTGGTATTGGTATGAAAGCTCCAGTTACTCCTTGGGGTAAACCAACATTAGGGCTTAAAACTCGTAAAAACAAGAAAGCATCAAGCGATTTAATAATAAGTCGTAAAAAGAAGAAATAGGAGGATAAGATAAAATGACAAGAAGTTTAAAAAAAGGTCCTTTCGCTGATGAAAGCCTAAAGAAAAAAGTGAAAACTTTAAATGAAAATGGAAAAAAAGAAGTAATCAAGACTTGGTCTCGTCGTTCTACTATCTTCCCAGACTTTATTGGTCATACGATAGCAGTACATAATGGCCGTGAATTTATACCAGTTTATATAACTGAAGAAATGGTCGGACATAAATTAGGTGAATTTGCTTTAACTCGTAAATTCACTGGCCATACAGGAAAAAAATAGGAGGATTATAGATGGAAGCATATGCAAAACATAAAATGGCAATGATAGCACCTCGTAAAGCAAGAATGACTCTTGATTTAATTAGGGGAAAAGATATAAAAACAGCCGAAGCTATTTTAAAAAATACAAATACAAAATCTAGTCGTCTAATTATAAAAGTTTTAAATTCAGCAGTTAGTAATGCAACAAATAATTTAGAAATGAACAAAGATGATTTAAAAATTTCTGAATGCTTTATTAATCCCGGACCTATTCTTAAAAGAATTAAATTTGGTTCAAGAACTAAAATTGATAGAAGAGATAAAAGAACAAGTCACATAACTATTAAAGTTAGTGATGGTAAGGAGGCTTAAGATATGGGACAAAAAGTAAATCCTACTGGATTAAGACTTGGAATTAATAAAGAATGGCAAAGCAAGTGGTATTCTAAAAAAGATTATCAAAAATATTTAAATAATGATATTAAAATAAGAGAGTATTTATTTACTAACTTAAAGGGTGCTGCTGTAAGTGAAGTTATTATTGAAAGAAAGAAAAATAGATGCGATATTAAAATTTATACTGCTAAACCAGGTATTATTATAGGCCAAGGTGGGAAAGATATTGAAAAACTAAGAAACAAAATTAAAAAAATAGTTAATGAAGATGTTTATATTACTATAATAGAAGAAAAGAAACCTGATTTAAGTGCTAAATTAGTTGCTGATTCAATAGCTAAACAAATTGAAAATAGAGCTAACTTTCGTAATGCTCAAAAAAGAGCTATTAGGTCGACATTAAAAGCTGGTGCATTAGGTATTAAAACTGCGGTTTCTGGCCGTTTAGGTGGAGCTGAAATGGCTCGTACTGAAGGCTATACTGAAGGTACTGTACCTCTACATACTTTAAGAGCTGATATTGACTATGCAACTAGTGAAGCTGATACTACTTATGGAAAAATCGGAGTTAAAGTATGGATCTTCAAAGGCGAAATACTTCCTGATAAAAAAATAATTAAGGGAGGTAATCAAGATGGCATTAATGCCTAAAAAAACCAAATACCGTAAACCTCATTTAATAAGTTATGAAGGTAAATCTAAAGGAAATTTAAAATTAGAATTTGGAGAATATGGACTTCAAGCTAAAGAAGGCGGATATATTAATAATCGCCAAATTGAAGCAGCTCGTATTGCTATGACTCGTTATATGAAGCGTGGTGGAAAAGTATGGATTAATATTTTTCCTCATTTAGCTAGAACAGCTAAACCTTTAGAAACTCGTCAAGGTAAAGGTAAAGGTGACGTAAAAGAATGGGTAGCAGTAGTTAAGGAAGGCAAAATAATGTTTGAAATTGCTGGAGTTAGTGAAGAAATTGCTCGTGAAGCTTTACGTTTAGCAGCTCATAAATTAAGTGTAAAAACTAGATTTATTAGTAGAGAAGAAAGTGGTGAAGTTTGTGAAAACTAATGATATTAGAAAAATGACCACCGAAGAAATGAATAAAAAAATTGAAGAATTAAAAGTAGAACTTTTTGATCTTCGTATGAAACAAGCAACCGGAAATCTTGATAAACCTCATAAAATTGATGTTTTAAGAAAAACGATTGCTAGAATAAAAACAGTTTTAAATGAAAAAGATGGGAGTGAAAACTAATGGAACAAACTAAAAAATCTTACCTTATCGGAACTGTTGTTAGTTCAACTAATGATAAAACAATAACAGTATTAGTTGAAACCTATCGAACTCACCCTCTATACAAAAAGAGAGTTAAATATTCTAAAAAATATGCTGCTCATGATGAGAAAAATATTGCTAAGGTTGGAGACACAGTTAAAATAGTTCAAACTAGACCATTATCTAAAACAAAAAGATATGAATTAGTTGCCGTAACTAAAGAAGCTGTTGTTTTATAGGAGGTAACTTTTATGTTAATGCAACAATCAAGATTAAAAGTAGCTGACAACTGCGGTGCTCGTGAAATTATGATTATAAGAGTATTAGGTGGCAGCAAAGTAAAATATGGAAATATTGGAGATGTAGTAGTTGGTACTGTAAAAAAAGCTATTCCTAATTCTAATATTAAAAAAGGTAAAGTTGTTAAAGCAGTCATTGTTAGAACTAAACAAGGACTAAGAAGAGAAGATGGAAGTTATATAAAATTTAATGATAATGCATGTGTGTTATTAAAAGAGGATATAAAAAGTCCAATTGGTACAAGAGTATTAGGGCCAGTTGCTCGTGAACTTCGTGATAAAGATTTCACTAAGATTATTTCACTAGCACCTGAGGTTTTATAGGAGGAAATATGAAAGTTAAAGTTGGCGATAAAGTAAAAATTCTTGCTGGTAAAGATAAAGGCAAAGAAGGTAAAGTAACAGTAACTTTAAAAAATAAAGACCGAGTTGTGGTTGAAGGAATTAATATTGTGAAAAAACATATGAAACCTGGTAAAACTAAAGAAACCGGTGGTATTTTAGAAACTGAAAATCCTATTCATGTATCAAATGTTAAAGTAATAAGTGCTGATAAAAAAGAAACTAAAAAAGAAGTTAAAAAAGAAGTTAAAAAAACAACTAAAACTAAATCTACTAAAAAAGATAAAAAAGTAGGTGAAACTAATGAATAGTTTAAAAGAATTATATAATAAGGAAATAATTCCTAGTTTAATAAAAGAATTTAGTTATTCTTCTAAAATGGAAGCTCCTAAATTAGAAAAAATAGTTATTAATATTGGTGCTGGAGATGGAACGCATGATTCAAAATTTATTGAAGCAGCTGTTAAAGATCTAGAAACGATAACTGGCCAAAAAGCGGTTATTACAAAGGCTCGTAAATCAATTGCTGGTTTTAAATTAAGAGAAGGACAAAATATCGGTGCTAAAGTTACTTTAAGAGGACAAAATATGTATGTTTTTTTAGAAAAACTAATAAAAGTTTCTCTTCCCCGTGTTCGTGACTTTAGAGGAATAAATTCTAATTCATTTGATGGATTTGGAAATTACACTTTAGGAATAAAAGAGCAATTAATATTTCCGGAAATAGAATTTGATAATGTTTTAAAAATAAGAGGTATGGATATTGTTTTTGTTACAACAGCAAAAACAAATGAAGAAGCTTTTGCTTTATTAAAAGGCTTTGGACTTCCATTTAGAAAGTAGGCGGATGTTATGGCAAAGAAAAGTTTAGTAGTAAAAAATCAAAGAGAACCTAAATTTAAAGTAAGAGCTTACACTCGTTGTAATCGTTGTGGAAGACCTCATGGAGTTTTACGTAAATTTGGTTTATGCCGTATTTGTTTTAGAGAACTAGCAAATGAAGGTAAAATTCCTGGTGTAAAAAAATCTAGTTGGTAGAAAGGAAGTAATTATGACTGATACAATAGCTGATATGCTTACGAGAATTCGTAATGCAAATCAAATGAAATATAAAAATGTAGATGTAATCGGAACTAAAATAACTAATGAAATAGCTAAAATTCTTAAAGAAGAAGGATATATTAGTGATTTTGTAGAAGAAAAAAGTACCAAAGGCAATAAGTTAACCCTTACTTTAAAGTATAGTGATAATAAAAAAGAAAGAGTAATTGTAGGTTTAAAAAGAATAAGTAAACCTGGTTTACGTGTATATGTTAAAAATGATGAACTTCCTAGAGTACTTAATGGATTAGGAATAGCCATCATATCTACTTCAAAGGGAGTAATGACCGATAAGAAAGCTAGAGAAAATAATCTAGGAGGAGAAGTACTTGCCTATATTTGGTAAGGAAAAAACAAACTTATGAGTAGAATAGGAAATAAAATTTTAACTATCCCAGAAGGTGTTACTGTAACAATAAATGGGGGACATGTTGTAGTAAAAGGACCTAAAGGAGAATTAGAAAATACATTTAATGATTTAATTACAATTGAAATAAATGATAATAAAATTTCATGTAAAAGAGCAAATGAAACAAAATTTGCGAAAAGTATTCATGGTACAACAACTGCTCTTATTAATAATATGATTATAGGAGTAACAGATGGTTTTGAAAAAGCATTAGAAACAGTTGGAGTAGGATATAGATTTAATGTATCTGGTAATAAAATCACTGTTAATGCTGGATATTCAAATCCAGTAGTAGTTTATGCCCCTGAATATTTAAAAGTAGAAAGTCCATCAACAACAGAATTAATAGTATCTGGAATCGATAAACAAAAAGTGACTGAATTTGCGGCTAATATTCGCAAAATAAGAAAACCAGAACCGTACAAGGGTAAAGGTATTCGTTATAAAGGCGAAATTGTAAGACGCAAAGAAGGTAAGAAAGCAGCTAAATAGGAGGAATAAAGATGATTAAAAAAGAATCTCGAAATGATATAAGAAAAAAAAGACATAATCGCATTCGTAATATTTCTGGTACTAAAGAAATACCAAGATTAAATGTATTCAGATCTAATAAAGAAATATTTGCTCAAGTTATCGACGATGTTTTATGTACTACTTTAGCTAGCTCTTCAAGTGTCGAATTGAAGATCAAAAATGGTGGTAACAAAGAAGGTGCAGCTTTAGTAGGTGCAGACATTGCTAAAAAATGTATTAAATTAAAAATAAAAAAAGTAGTATTTGATAGAGGCGGTTACCTGTATCATGGACGTGTTGCAGCTCTTGCAGATGCAGCCCGTACTAACGGATTAGAATTTTAGTAGGAGGAAACATGGATAATAAAGAATTTAAAAAACCATTTAATAAAGATGGTAAAAAAGTTTTTAAGAAAAAATTTGAACCAAAGAAAAAACTTTTAGAAGAAAAAGTAATTTCTATTTCTCGTGTTACTAAGGTTACTAAAGGTGGTCGTTCTTTTAGATTCTCAGCTACAATGGTAGTAGGAGATGGAAAAGGTTTAGTAGGTATCGGAACTGGAAAAGCTAATGAAGTACCAGAAGCAATTAAAAAAGGTATTCAAGCAGCTAATAAAAATTTAGTTAAAATCCCATTAGAAGAAGGTCGCACGATATCTCATGAAGCTACTGGAGTGGTTGGTAAAGCTAAAGTATTAATTAAACCAGCTAAAGAAGGTAATGGAGTAATAGCAGGAGGAGCTGTTCGTTCTGTTGTTGAAATAGCTGGAATTAAAGATATTGTTTCTAAATCCCTTGGTTCTAATACTCAAGTTAATGTTGCTAAAGCTACTTTAGAAGCATTAAAATCAATACGCACACCTGAACATATAGCTAAATTAAGAGGCAAAACTAAGGAGGAATTATAAAATGAAATTACATGAATTAAGTAAAACTCCGGAAGCCAAAAAAGTAAAAAGAGTTGGTCGTGGAACTGGATCAGGTACTGGTAAAACATCAGGTCGAGGAGAAAATGGTCAAAAATCTAGAAGTGGTTCTAGTATTCCTGCTTGGTTTCAAGGGGGCCAAAGTAAATTATTTGAAAGGTTACCTAAAAGAGGATTTAATAATAATCGTTTTAAAAAAGAATTTGCATTAGTTAATTTAAATGATTTAAATGGATTTAATGATGGTGATGTTATAACTCCTCAAGTGTTAAAAGATTTAGGAATAATAAAAAAAGAATTATCAGGTATTAAAGTACTTGGTAATGGTAATTTAGAGAAAAAAATAACTATCAAAGCACATCGCTTTTCAAGTGCTGCTGTTACTAAAATTGAAAAAGCTGGTGGAACTGCAGAGGTGATTTAAATGTTTTCAAGCCTAAAAGGTTTATTTAGCCCTACAAATAAGGATTTAAGAAAAAGAATTTGGTTTACTTTAATTTGCTTAGCGGTATTTGCAGTTGGAACTAATATTGTTGTTCCAGGTGCTAAAGAAATAAGTAAAAATTTAGGTTTTTTAGAATTGCTTAACTTAATGAGTGGGGGAAGTTTAAAAACATTCTCGATATTTGCATTAGGAGTAATGCCTTATATTACTGCATCGATTATAACTCAATTGTTACAAATGGATGTTATTCCTTACTTTAAAGAATTAAAAGAACAAGGTGCAGTAGGAAAACAAAAAATAAATAAAATAAATCGTTATTTAGGGATTGGTTTTGCCTTTATTCAAGGTTATATATTCTCATATGCATTTTTAGCAAATGCAGGAACCATTGAAATTATAAAAACCACCTTAATATTAACTGCAGGTACAGCATTCTTACTTTGGTTAGGAGATGCTATTACTAAAAAAGGGATTGGAAATGGGATATCATTAATTATAATGGCTGGAATTATAAATACATTACCTAGTTCATTTATAATTGCTTATCAAGAATTAGTTTTAGGAAGTTCATTTACAACTTGGACCGGTTTAATATTATTTGGGATATTTGTGCTACTTTATTTATTTATTGTTGTGGGAATTATATATATCCAAACAGCTGATCGAAGAATTCCAATTCAATATAGTACTCGTACATCGAGTGCATATGGTGGAAATAAATCTTTTATTCCTATTAAATTAAATTCAGCCGGAGTAATACCAGTAATATTTGCATCAGCATTAATAGGAATTCCTTCATTATTTGCTCAAGTATCAAATAAAGAATCAGTGGTTAATTTTGTTGACAAATATATAACTTATACAAGTTATTCAGGATTTTTAATATATATGTTATTAATCTTTGTATTTGGGTATTTTTATACTTTGCTTCAATTAAATCCTGATGATATGGCTAAAAATTTAGATAAAAATAGAAGTTATATTCCGGGAATAACTCCAGGCGATAAAACGAGTGAATATTTAAAATATGTAATATCAAGACTTACAATTGTCGGAACAATTTATTTAATGATAATATCAGCTTTACCAATCATATTTTCTGGAGCAACAAAATTGCCTGCTCAAGTTTCATTAGGAGGAACAGGACTATTAATTGTTGTTGGGGTTGCGCTTGAAACTTATAAACAATTAGAAAGTAGTATAATTTCTAGAAGTTATACGGGAAGAAGAAAAGGGAGATTAAAAAGTTAATGGAAAATATTATTTTTATTGCTCCATCTGCAACAGGTAAAAGTACTCAAAGTAAAATGTTAGTTGAAAAATATAATTATAATCATCTTTCAACGGGAAATTTACTTAGAAAAGAAATAAGTAAAAATACCCCTTTAGCAAATGATATTAAAAAAATAATTGATGCTGGTAATTTGGTTTCTGATGAAATTGTTACTGAATTACTAGAAATTGAATTAAAAAAATTAAGTGGGCCGTTTGTATTAGATGGGTATCCAAGAAATATAAGTCAAGCTAAAAAATTGGAACTTATATTAAAAAAACTTAATTTAAAAATTGGTCATGTTATATATATTGATATTAAGTTAGATGAAGCAATAAAAAGGATTAAAGGAAGATTAACCTGTCCTCAATGTAATAAAGTTTATAACACACATAATAATGTTATGAAACCAAAACATGATAATATTTGTGACCAATGTTTAATAAAATTAATTGTAAGGCCAGATGATAATGAAGAAGCTTATAAAAAAAGATATAATATATTTATTAATGAAACAAAACCATTACTAGAATATTATAAACAAAAAGGAATATTAAATGTTATAGAGGATCCCTTTTATCCAGAAGAAGCATTTAATAAAGTAGAGAAAATTATATTATGATTAAAACCGAAGAAGAAATTAAAAAAATGAAAGAAGCCGGTAAAATTAATTATTTGACCCATGAGTATGTTAAAAAATTAATTAAACCAGGAGTAACTACCAAATATCTTAATGATGAGGCTGATAAGTTTATTAGAGAAAATGGTGGTATTCCTAGCTTCTTAAATTATCAAGGTTTTCCAGCTAGTATATGTATAAGTATTAATGAAGAGGTAGTTCATGGGATACCAAAAGAAAGAATTTTAAAAAATGGGGATATTGTATCAATCGATATCGGAGTTTTAAAAAATGGCTACCATTCAGATTCAGCTAATACTTATCCAGTTGGAACTATAGATAAAGAAAAAGAAAGACTAATATATCATACTAAAAAAATGTTATATCTTGGACTTGAAGAAATAAAAGAAGGAGCAAAACTATATAATATAGGAGCTTCTATTAGTAAATATGCTAAAAAGCATAATTATGGAGTTATAAGAGAATTAGTAGGTCATGGAGTTGGTTCCTTGCTTCATGAAGATCCCGATGTACCTAATTATGGAACATATAATACCGGAATGATTTTAAAATCAGGCATGGTTCTTGCTGTCGAACCAATGATTACTTCCGGATCAAGACATATATCATTTTTGGATGATGAATGGACAATAGTGACGCGTGATGGAAAACCTAGTGCTCACTTTGAACATACAATTGTGGTTACTAAAGATGGATATGAAATATTAACAGGAGAGTGAAAAATGGCTAAAGAAACTACAATTACGGTCGATGGAAAAGTAATAGATATTTTCAAAGACGAATACAAAGTTGAATTAGAAAATGGCTTTATAGTAACGGCTCACGTTTCTGGTAAAATACGAATGAATATGATTCGCATTCTATCAGGCGATAAAGTTACTGTAGAATTTTCACCATATGACTTAACACGTGGGCGAATAATATATAGACTAAAATAATATAGGAGGAATTGTTATGAAAGTTAGACCATCAGTAAAAAAAATATGTGCTAAATGTAGGATAATAAAAAGAAAAGGTAAGATCATGGTTATTTGTAGTAACCCAAGACATAAACAAAGACAAGGTTAGGAGGAATAAAAAATGGCTCGTATAAAAAATATTGAATTACCAAAAGAAAAAAGAACTGTTATCGGACTTACTTATATTTATGGAATTGGTAGAAGTTTAGCTGAAACTGTATGTAGAGAAGCTAAAGTAAATCCTGATACAAAAATCAAGGATTTAACCGTTGATGAAGAAGCATCATTACGTAAAGTTGTTGATAATTATATAACTGAAGGAAACTTAAGACGTGATGTTCAAATGAGTATTAAAAATAAAATGGAAATTAACTCATATGAAGGTGTGAGACATAAAAAAGGTCTTCCCGTTCGTGGACAAAGCACTAGAAGTAATGCTCGTACTCGTAAGGGTAGAGGTAGAGTAGTTGCAAATAAGAAAAAAGCAGGTAAATAGGAGGTAAATTATGGCTTATAATAGAAGAAAAAGAAAAGTTAAAAAGAATATTCCGGAAGGCCAAGCGCATATTCATTCAACATATAATAATACAGTTATTTCAATAACTGATGTACATGGAAATGTAATAAGTTGGGCATCTTCCGGAACAATCGGATATAAAGGCTCAAAAAAGAAGACCCCATTTGCTGCTGGATTAGCTGCTGAATCAGCTGCAACCAGTGCTATGGAATCTGGAGTAAAAAAAGTAGAAGTATTTGTTAGAGGTCTTGGTAATGGTCGTGAAAACGCTATTCGTTCATTACAAGCAGCAGGACTTGAAGTTACTGCAATAACAGATGAAACTGCTATTCCACATAACGGTTGTAGACCACCAAAGCGTCCAAGAAATTAAGGAGGAAATATTTAATGAATTTTGAAAAACCAGACTATAAAATTACTGAATATATTGAAAAAAATAATTATGGAAAGTTTGAATTAGAACCTTTAGAAAGAGGTTTTGGAACAACTATCGGGCATGCTCTTCGTAGAATAATGTTATCTGCTATGCCGGGATCAGCTATTACAAGTGTTAAAATCGATGGTGTAATGCATGAATTCCAAAAAATAGACGGAATTGTTGAAGATGTAACTACTATTGTACTTAATTTAAAAAGTGTTGTAATTAAAAATCATAGTAAAGAAAATAAAACCATTAGACTAATATCATCAAAAGAAGGCCCAATTACAGCTGGAGATATTGAAAAAGATCCTGATATTGAAATAGTAAATCCTGAACTTGTTATTTGTAATATAGTTAAGGATGGAAAAATAGATATGGAAATGACTGTTGGAAATGGTCGAGGCTATGTAGATTCTAAAGAAAATAAAAAGCTTTTAGGAGATGCTGTTCAAGGTTTAATTCCAATAGATTCACTATATTCTCCAATTGAAAGAGTAACTTATGAGAGAGTAGATGCAAGGGTTGGCCATAATGAAAATTATGATAAATTAATTATGGAAATATATACTAACGGATCATTATCTCCAGAAGAAGCATTAGCTTTATCAGCTAGAATATTAATTGAACATTTAGAAATTATAGCTGATTTAAATAATATAGCTGATATTACCGGGATTATTGCTGAGAAAAAAGTAGATATTATTACTAAAACCTTAGAAACTCCAATTGAAGAAATAGAATTTTCAGTTAGAGCATATAATTGTTTAAAAAGAGCAGGAATTAATACCGTGCAAAATCTAATTGATAAAAGAGAAATAGAAGTAACTAAAATTCGTAATTTAGGTAAAAAATCATTAAAAGAAGTACTTGATAAAGTAGAAGAAATGGGACTTAAGTTCCGTGATTAGAAAGAGGTAAGGATATGTTATATAGAAAATTAGGTAGAGAATCACGTATTAGAAGAAGTATATTAGCTGGACTTACTAAAGATGTAATAAACTACGGATATGTTGTTACTACTGAAGCTCGTGCTAAAGAAGTAAGAAAATTTGTTGACAAAATGATTACCTATGGTAAAGAAGGTTCTTTAATTTCACGTCGCAAAGCTTTAGCCTTTTTACATAATGATAAAAAAGTAGTTAATAAGATTTTTGCTGAATTAGCGCCTAACTATATTAATAGAGCAGGTGGCTATACAAGAATAATTAAATTAAAAGAACGTATTGGCGATGACGCTTTAGAAGTAAGACTTGAATTGGTATAATTCAAGTTTTTTTATGAAATTTTAATAAAAGTTAAAAAAAAGGT
>JAQVVC010000020.1 GCA_028699175.1 Bacilli bacterium
AAGAAGAATTAAAAACAGTTGATTTTGAATTATTAATCACAATAATAATTTTGGGGGCAATATTTTTATCTGCACTTGATAGTTATAATACTCATTTAAAATTATCTAATAAAAAACCTTTTTGGAATGACTCAGAAGCAAGGAATATAATGATAATAAGTAATATTATTATTTTGATAGCAGCTATTATTACTTTATTGCTTGCAATTAAAAATCTTGAAGATTTAAAACAAAAAAAACAAAACTTAGACAAAGCCTATATTAACGTTTTTGCTGCACTTTTCTTTGTTTTATCAGCATTTTTATTATTAATAGGATTATTAAGATATCCACAAGAATCATTAATGGCAGCTGAAGAAGTTGGATTGTAAATTTAACAAAATTTAAAATTATATAGTATAATAACATTGGTGATTAAATGAAATTAACTAAAGAAAAAATAATCGCGATTTCTAATTTAAAAAAAGAACCATCTTGGATGCTTGATTTTAGGTTAAAATCTTTTGCTAAATTTTTAGAACTAGAAAACCCCAACTTTGGGCCTGAATTAAATATTAATTTTAATACTTTAACTTATTATAAAAAAGTAGGTACAAGTACTAATAATTGGGACGAAGTTTCTTGTGATGTTAAAGATACTTTTAAAAACTTAGGAGTAATAGATGCCGAAAATAAATATCTAGGTGGTGTTAATAATCAATTTGAAAGTGAAGTTGTTTATCATAGTTTAAAAGATGATTTAATATCTCAGGGGATTATATTTTTGAGTACTGATGATGCTTTAAAAGAATATCCAAACTTATTTAAAGAATATTTTAATACTTTAGTAAATTATTCAGAAAATAAATATACAGCTTTAAATGGGGCTTTATGGAGTGGAGGATCTTTTATTTATATACCTAAAAATACTAAGTTAGATCGCCCTTTACAAAGCTATTTTAGAATTAATTCAGTAACAATGGGTCAATTTGAAAGAACGATAATTATTGTAGATGAAAATTCTGAATTATCTTATATTGAAGGATGTACTGCTACCCAAAACTCTCAAGATTCGCTTCATGCTGGAGTAGTTGAAATATTTGTTAAAAAAAATGCTAAATGTAGATATACAACTATTCAAAATTGGTCACTAGATGTTTATAATTTAGTTACTAAAAGAAGTATTATTGACGAAAATGGAAAAATGGAATGGGTAGATGGTAATATTGGAAGTAAAATTACGATGAAATATCCTTCATGTATTTTAAAAGGGGATAATTCATCTGCTAATTCTATTAGCATTGCTTATGCTAAAGAAAATCAAATATTAGATGCCGGATCTAAGATGATTCATTTAGGCAAGAATACTAAAAGCAATATTATTTCAAAAAGCATTGCTTCAAATGGCGGAAGATCTAATTATCGAGGAACAGTTAAAATTAGCAATAATGCTATAAATAGTCATGCTATTGTAAAATGTGATACGATTCTTTTAGATGACTTATCCAAAAGTGATACCTATCCTAAAAACATTGTTTTAAATGATAGTAGTATTTTAGAACATGAAGCAACAGTATCGAAAATAAGTGAAGAAAAATTATCATATTTGATGAGTAAAGGAATATCTGAAACTGCTGCAAATGAATTAATAATAATGGGATTTATTAATGATTTTAAAAAAGAACTCCCACTTGAATATGCTATCGAGCTAAATAGATTGTTGAAAAATAACTGATTTATATTAAATTTATAAAACTGATAAGTAATTATTTCAGTTTTTTTATTTTCTTTCTAATAAAATATATAAAAACATGTTAACAATATCATTAAAAATATAAAAAACTAGCTTTTTTCTTTTAATAAAAACTATGATAAAACTCTTCTAGGAAAGGAGGGATTTAATGTATAATTTAGTTTATTTGATTGGTAGATTAACTAAAGATCCAGAAACTACAACAACTGAAAGTGGTAAAAAAGTTATGAGCGTAAATTTAGCTGTTCAAAGAAGTTATAAAAATAGCCAAGGAATTTATGAAACTGATTTTATTAAATGCGTTTTATGGGATGGAATTGCGACCCGCACGGCTGAATATTGTAAAAAAGGTGATCTATTAGCTATCAGAGGTCAAGTAAGAACAACTTCTTATGTTAAAGAAAATGATGAAAAAAGATATCAAACGGAAATAGTAGTTGAAAAGGTTAGCTTTTTATCTAATAAAGGTAAAGAAGAACCACCAACTAAAAAAGATACTTCTAAAGATAAATAACTAATAATTTTATTTCAATTACATATATATTTATTGGTGAATTTATGAAATATTTAAAATATTCTTTGTTATTAATATTAATAGTTTTTAGTTTTTATTTTACCGAAAAAATAATGATTTATATGGAAAATAAAAATCCTATTATGCAAGAAATAAGTAAAAAAGAAATGTTGTATCGAACAGAATCTGTAAATGCTATTATTAAAGACAATACAATCGTGCCTGGTATAGATGGTAAAATTGTTGATAAAAGAAAGAGTTTATTAAAAATGGAAGGCTTTGGTTCATTTAATGAGACATTTTTAATATATAAATATGAAAAACCTAAAATTTCTTTAGAAAATAATAAAGATAAGATTATTATAAAAGGTAATCCATCTAAAAGAATGGTTAGTTTTATTTTAGAAGATCATAGTAATGTTACAGATTATTTTATTGAAAATAAAATTAAATATAATATTATTGCAAATTTAAAAACTGATTTATCTTTAAATAGAGAGTATTTAAATGGTGAAATAGTAAAAGAAAAAGCAAGTGATTTAAATTCATTATTAAATAAGAATAAAGTTAATTCAAGATTATGTATTATAAATTATTCTAATATTGAATATTGTATAGAAAAAAAACATTATATTATTGACCCAATGATAAAAACATCTTCTAATATAAATTTAATTTTAAATGGTATACATAGTGGCAGTATGATTTTAATTAATAAAAATACTTCGATAGAAAATATTAAATTAATATTAAGTGAAATAAGAAAACAAGATTTAAATATCGTTTATGTTAGTGAACTAATAAGCGAAATTAATTGAAAAAAAGAAAACTATTTGCTATAATTATTAAATCAAAGAACTTATGTTAATTAATTTATAGAAAGAGTTGATATTAATGAGTAAGATTAAAATATTTGGTATGGGTGGCCTTAATGAAAATGGTAAGAATACTTATGTAGTAGAAATAGATAATGATATATTTGTCCTTGATGCTGGTTTAAAATATGCAAATGACTCAATGTTTGGAATAGATTATATAATTCCTGATTATGGATATTTAGTAAAAAATAAAACTAGAATTAAAGGAGTTTTTATAACGCACGCTCATCCTGAAAGTTATGGAGCTATTAATGATTTATTGAGAACAATACCTGAAATTAAAGTATATGCAACAAAATATACTAAAAATCAAATGATAATTGATGGTGTAGCTGAAAATAAAATTATAGAAATAAAACCTCATAAAAAATTAAACTTTGGTAACAACAGTGTTTTTCCAATTCAAGTTAATCATGCTGTTCCAGAAAGTGTAATGTATGTTATTAATACTATAGATGGAGCGATATGTTATACCGGTGATTTTATTATTGATCCATCAATGATGGGATCTTATCATATGGATTTAGGAAAAATAGCATATGTAGGTAAACAAGGAGTATTAGCTCTTTTATGTGAATCTTCATTTTCAGAAAAAATAGGGCATACAAGTCCTTCTCATCATTTATCTTCGTTTTTTAAAGAAGTAATTAATAAAAATGAAGGTCGAATTATTTTTTCAACTTTACATACCCATCTTTATACTATTGAAGCAATATTTAATGTGGTTAAAAATACTAACCGAAAAATAGTAATAATGGGTAAAAAATTACAAAGTGTAATTAATATGGCTATCAAAGATGGATATTTAAATATTCCAGATCATGTTATTGGAGATTTAAGTAATGTTAATGATAAAAATGTTGTTTTACTTATTTGTGATGATCGTGAAACACCATATTTAGTAATAGAAAAAATATTAAATGGTAATGATAAGTATATAAAATTATCTGATGAGGATACCGTTTGCTTTGCAGAATCAAAGTACGATGAAAATGAAAAACATTTTGTAAAAATAGAAAATGAATTAGCAGTTCAAGGAATTAAAACTATTAATATACCAAAGGATAAAGGAATATCATTGCATGCATCTAGTGAAGATTTAATGTTAATGATTGCTTTATTAAAACCGAAATATTTTATACCGGTAAAAGGAGAATACCGTTATATGGTTGGGAATGCCAATTTAGCAGATAATTTAGGCTATCATAAAGATAATATTATTTTAAGACTAAATGGTGAAGTTATTACAATTAATGATAAAAAATTAGATCAAAATGTTGAAAAAATATTTGTTGATGATATTTTAATAGATGGAACTAGTACAGATGATGTTGGGGATTTAGTAATAAAAGATCGAGAAATGCTTTCTGAAAATGGGATTGTACTTATTAGTGCAACTTTATCTAAAAAAACCAAAGAAATATTAATTGGCCCAGAAGTTACGACAAGAGGATTTATATATGTAAAAGATTCTAAAGAAATGATTACTGAAATAAAAAGAATTTCTTTAGAAGTATTAAAAGATAATATTACTCCTAATTATGTTGATTTTAATAATATAAAAATGGAAATAAGAGATAAATTGAGTAAATATTTCTATGTTGAAACTGAATGTAAACCAATGATAATTGCTGTAATTCAAGAAGTTTAACTTTTGTTAAACTTTTTTATATTTACTAAATTAAAAATAGTAAATAAATTGCATATTATATTAAACAATGATATTATTATAATAGTGATAATATGAAAAATAAAAATGGTTTTACCTTAATTGAAATTATAATATCTTTAGTTTTATTAGTAGCAGTGGGATTATTAATTACGACTAATTTAAATAAAACTTTTACCAAATTTAATGAAGATGAATATGATAACTTTGTAAGCAAAGTCAATAGTGCTACTAATATCTATTTAGATAATAATTCTAGGATAAAAAACGAACTAGAAACATCTAAAGCCTTTGTATTTATTACCGTTAATGATTTAATTGAAACTGGTTTACTTGATCAGAACATTTTAAAAAGTGATATTTTAGAAGAAAATGATATTAATGAAAACACAAAAATTAAAGTATCTTTTGATGCAAATGGACTATATTTAATTGAATTTAAACCTACTATCGAAAAAGATTCATATTTAATTGCTAACCAATTAATAATTAGCGATGAAGATAATTTATTTAATAATAAAACATATTGTAATAATTATGTATCAGATCCTAATAAATTAGAAGGATTTGCTTTTGTTGATGTAAATGGAGCTAAAATTAATGTTGTGAATTCTGAACACCCTGAATATGTTGGGAATATAAAAACGGTTAATTGTGATAATATAAAAAATATTCCTGGATCATATGAAATGGTTTATACATATAGAACTCCGGATTCTAAAATCGAGAAAACATATAAACGCAATGTAATTGTATATTCAAAAATACTTGAAACCACTAAAGTAAATCCTGAACTATATTCAGATGATGATACTAAGGATTATTTTGTTTATAACGAGGTTATTAATTATAAGTTGACCATTAAGAATGAAAGTTCAGTTCAGCGAACAATAAATATAAAAGATTTATTAATAAAAGCATCTATTGATGTTGGAGATTTAACATATCCTAATAATGTAAATGCAACGATATTGAGTAATGCTAAAAAGTTTTTTAGTATAGCTGGTTTGACTCTAACTATTGGGCCAAAAAAAGAAATAATATATGAATTTCCGTTAGTTGTATTAGCTAACGCAGGAACAAGTTTAAAATATAAAACGAATTATATTATTAATGATAAAGCTAAAGCTGAAACTTCAACAAGTGAAAAAAAGGTAGAAAAAAGTATTAACTTAAGTGCTATTACTGAACATGGTGCAAATATAATTTTAGTCTTAGATACATCAGGTAGTATGAGTAGTAAAAATCGTTTAGGTAATTTAAAAACTGCGGCCAATTTATTTATTGATCAGCAAAATTTAATTTCTAGTGAAATATGTATAGAAAAATTTGCTAGTTCTGCAAGTTTACTAGGCTGTTCAAAGGATAAAGCGAAATTGCAAAAATATATCCGCTCTTTATCTACAGGTGGGGGGACGGCTTATAAAAAAGCTTTGTCAAAAGCAACAGATATTTTTGAACATAATTTTATTGATAAAATTAATAATAAAAAATATATTATATTTATAAGTGATGGATATCCTGGGGATAGTAATAGCGATATTAATAATACTGCTAATAATTTAAAAAATAATAAAGTTATAATTTACACTATATCAGTTGATATGGGGAGTAATGCAATATTAGAAAATATGGCATCTCAACCATCAGAAAAATACTATTTTCAATCTGAATCTGCCGGATTATCTGAAGTTTTTGCTAATATAAGTCAAAGCATAAATTTTACTGGGAATAAAGCCACTGAGGATGGTTTCTTATCTATTAGTGATATCGATCCAAATGAAAAAATTAAATTTACTATTAATGATGATCAAATTATCGAGTATAATAATGTAGCTGCTGCTGAAAAAGCTGGATACATAATTAATAAAAATAAAATTAATATAAAAAAGTTTCCTGCTAATTCCCAAATTTCATTCAGTTATTATGTTAAACAAAATTAAATAATTATTATAATCTAAGAAGTTTAGTTTTTGCTAAGCTTTTTACTTGCATTAAAAACATAATTTTATTACAATAAATTAAGAGGTGTTAGGATGAAAAAAATAACATTATTACCAGCTGATGTTTATATTGTTATTAATAAAACAATACTAACCGAAGTAGATAAAAAAAATTTAATTAATTTATATGAGCCTATAATTGGATCAAATGCTGTAAGTTTATATTTAACACTGTGGAGTGATTTAGATAAAAGAGAATTAATAAGTAAAGATTATAATCACCATCATTTAATGACATTACTTAAAACAAATTTGGATGATATTAAAGAAGCAAAAGATTCTTTAGAAGCGGTTGGTTTATTAAAAACCTTTATAAAAAAAGAAATCAACCTTAATAGTTTTATCTATGAATTATATTCTCCAATATCAGCATATGAATTTTTCAATCATCCGATTTTAAATATTGTTTTATATAACAATATTGGTGTAAGTGAATATAATACTTTATTAAATTATTATAAAAAGCCTATTTTTAATTATAACGGATATGAAGAAATAACTAATGCGATGGATATTAATTTTAAAAGTGTTGTTGGAATGAATTTAAATAATGAAGATATTCAAAGAAAAGAACAAAATAAAATTAGTATCTCTAAGTTAATAGATTTTGATTTATTAATAGAAAGTATCCCTAATAAAGTGTTTAATAATAAAGCATTAACCAAAGGTATGAAAGATTTAATTAATAATTTAGCTTTTATATATAATTTAGATACATTAAAAATGAGTGAATTAATTCGTTTAACATTAGATCAAAATGGTTTAATAAACAAAGATACTTTATTAAAAGAAACTAGAAAGTATTATGAATATAATAATAATGGAGCATTACCAACATTAATATATCGAACTCAACCTGATTATTTAAAAAATCCGGAAGGAGATTTATCAAATAGGGGAAAAATGATATATATATTTGAAAATACAACTCCTTATGATTTTTTAAGAAGTAAATATAAAAATGTTAATCCTACATCACGAGATTTAAGACTTTTAGAATATCTAGCACTTGAATTAGGATTAACGCCAGCGGTAATAAATGTTTTAATAGATTATGTCCTTAGAATAAATGATAAAAAATTAAATAAAGCATATGTTGAGACAATAGCAGGTCAATGGGTAAGACAAGGAATTAAAACTGCTAGTCAAGCAATGGCAATTGCTGAAAAAGAACATAAGAAGAATAATAAAAAGAGTAATACAATAAATAAAGGTATTGAACTTCCAGCTTGGTTTAATAAAGAAAATAATACTGAAGAAATAAGCGAATCAGAAAAAAAAGAAATGGAAAAACTATTAAGTGAGTTTAGGTAGGTGATAAAAATGAAAAATATTGAAACTGCAACAAATAAATTTAACAAAAAAGATTTAAAAGATAATCTAAAAAAAGCATATATTATTGCTCTTAAAAATCCTAAATTTAAAAAATTAATAAATACTCTTAAAGTTAAAGAAGATTTGGCTTTCAATTATACTACAAAATTAGAAGATACTTTAGAAGAGTTAGCAAATTGCTCAAAATGTAAAAGTTTGCATGAATGTAAGAATAAAGTAACTGGTTTTGTTTATTATCCTAAATTAGAAAATAATAGATTACTATTTGATTATGTTGCTTGTAAATATAAAAAGAAAGAACTAAAAGAAACGGAAAATATAAAATCTAATTTTTTTGAGGTGCCAGTTGAAATCAAAAAAGCTAAAATGGCTGATATCCATAAAGATGATGCTAAAAGATTAAAGATAATAAAATGGCTTACTAATTTTTATAATACTTATCAAAAAGATAATAAATTAAAAGGGCTATACTTATGTGGATCTTTTGGTTCAGGTAAGACTTACTTAATAAGTGCTTTATTAAATGAATTATCAAAAAAAGATAATGATACAGTAATTATATATTATCCTGAGTTATTAAGAAGTTTAAAAGAATCATTTGAAAGTAATGATTTTAGTATTAAAATAAACAGAATTAAAAAAGCTGATTTATTATTATTAGATGACATAGGAGCAGAAACAGTTACGCCTTGGAATAGAGATGAGATATTAGGAACTATTTTACAATATCGAATGGATAATAAATTAGCAACTTTTTTTACATCTAATCTAAATTTAAAAGAATTAGAGTCACATTTTATTAATAATAAAACCCCTAGTGAGGCTATTAAAGCAAGAAGAATAATTGAAAGAATAAAACAAATAACTGAATATCAAGAATTAATTAGCGAAAATAGACGAAAATAATAACGTGCTTACCGTTGATTAATTTCACTTATTAAATTATAATTATAATAAAGAGGTGTCAAATGAATAAAAAAGCGGGTCCTATTTTAGCCGTAATAGTTTTTATTATTATTCTTATTGGAGGTTACTTTTTAGGTAAATATATTGCTCGAGAATATAACAAAAATCATAATACTAATATGAATATTTTTAAAATATTAAAAATAGAAACTGAAGATAAACCTATCAATTATGTTTTAAAAGATGGACCAAAAAGTATAAAAGAATTATGTGGTAAAGATACTGGAATTTGTGATAAAGAAGCAGGAAGAATTATATTAAACAATATTGAAAGTAAATTATATATTTATAATAATTTTGACAATCCTACTGATGAAGCAATAAATTATTTTAAATTAAACAATACCAAAATCGGGTCATTTATTTATTTAGATGAATTTGCAATTTTTAATAATTATTTGCTTGTAACGGAACCAAATAGTTTAAATAATAATTATCTAATCCATATTTATGATAATAATGGAAAAGAGATAACTAATTATACGGCAACAAATATTGTGAATAATTATGAAATAAAAGATAATATATTATATTTTTATTATTGTGATCCTGCTGATACTAAAGAAATTGATGGAAATATATTACCTAAAGTATCATACTATAAAGTTATTTCTGACAATATTAAAGAAAAAAATGAAGAATCTTTTGAATATAAAGCATGTTCTTAGTTTAAAGCCATGCTTTTTTTTCTTTACACAAGACTGCAAAAAACTTGATTTTTATTATATAATAGTAGTGAGGTGAAATATATGCGCATAATTATTACCGCTGGAGGAACAGGCGGACATATTTATCCTGCCCTGGCAATAATAAAAAAAATAAAAGAATTAGATAAAAATAGTGAAATTTTATATATTGGAACCCATAATAGAATGGAAAAAGAAATAGTGCCTAAAGCTGGTTATAAATATGAAGAAATAGAAATATATGGTTTTAGTAAATCATTAATAAGAAGAAATTTTAAAAATATTAAATTAATAATCAAGGCTAAGAAGAAATGTCTTAATATAATGAAAGAATTTAAACCTGATGTTGTAGTAGGAGTAGGAGGATATGTAACTTTTCCTGTCATTATGGCGGCTCATAAATTAGGAATAAAAACTTTCATTCATGAACAAAATAGTATTCCGGGAAAAAGCAATCGTATATTAGGTAAATATGTAGATAAAATTGGAGTAAGTTTTAAAGATTCGATGAGGTATTTTGATTCAAATAAATGCATATTTACTGGAAATCCATCTTCTGAATCAGCTAAATCTATTAAAGCTATATCTAAAACAAAATATGGCTTAAGTAGAAAAAATAAAAGTATAGTTATTGTCCAAGGAAGTTTAGGTTCAACAACTATTAATAATAAAATGAAAGAATTTTTAACTGTTATTGATGATGAAGATTATGATGTTTTATACATAACGGGAAAAAATACATATGAAGAATATGTCAAAAATAAATTTAGTAAAAATGTTCGTATAATTGATTATGTTCCTGATTTACCAGCTTTAATGAAAGATGTTGATTTAATTATATCTAGAGCTGGAGCAGGGACAATTAGTGAATTAGCGGCTCTAGAAAAACCTAATATCTTAATACCGAGCCCATTTGTAGCTAATAATCATCAATACTATAATGCTTTAAGTATAAATGATGCTAAAGCAGGTGAAATGATTGAAGAAAAAGATTTAACAGCTTATAATTTAAAAGCAAAAATTAATAAAATATTAAAAAATAAAGATTATTATCATGAAATGCAAAATAATTTAAAAAAGATATCTATAAATAATAGTAGTACAATTATTTATAATGAATTAAAAAACTTAATAGATAAAAAGTAGGGTGACATAAATGGCTGCTAAAAAGAGAAAAAGAAAAATAAGTATTAAAAAATTATTAATATTAATATTGTTTATATATTTAATTTTTAGTTTTGGTTATTATATTTTTAATAAACCAATTAAAAATATAATCATATCAGGTAATGTTTTAGTAAAAGATGCTGAAATTATTGAAGCGGCTCAAATAAAAAATTATCCTTCAATTTATAGTATCACCAATAAAACAATAAAAAAGAGAATTAAAAAATCACCTTTAATTGAAGATGTGACCATTAAAAAAGATTTAAAATTTAGACTAAAAATAAATGTTAAAGAAAGATTGATAGTTTTTTTAAATAGTAATAGTAATAAACTAATGTTAAATAATGGAACTGAAATAGAAAATAATAACAAATATGAAGGAATACCAACATTAATAAATTATACTCCTCAAGATATATTAAAAAAATTCACTATTTCTTTAGGTAAACTTGATCGAGGTATTATTAGTCTTATAAGTGAAATAGAATATTCTCCTAAACAAAGTGCAGAAGGCCTTACAATAGATGAAAGTAGTTTTACTCTTTATATGAATGATGGTAATACTGTTATAACAACTCCGGAAAAATGTAATAATTTAGGTAAATACCGAGAAATATATGCCAGTTTAAAAGATAAAAAAGGAACTTTAAATTTAGATAGTGGTAATTATGAAAACTTTGTTTTTATACCATATTAGGAGGAACAATGGATTATAATAAAGAAATGAAGAACATAATTAATATCCATAAAGGAAGTAATATTTTATTACATAGTTGTTGTGGACCTTGTTCATCAAGTGTGATAGAAAAATTATCACCGTATTTTGATGTTACCGTTCTTTTTTATAATCCTAATATTGAACCTAAAGAAGAATACTTTAAAAGAAAAGCCGAACAAGTAAAATTATTAAAAATATTAAAAATTAAATATTTAGATATTGATTATTTAAATGATGAATATCAGGAGGCTATAAAAGGATATGAAAAAGAGCCTGAAAATGGTCGAAGATGTTTACTATGTTATGAATTAAGACTAAATAAAACTGCTAGAGTAGCTAAAGAAAATAATTTTAATTTATTTACAACTACTTTAACAGTAAGCCCATATAAAAATAGTAAAATAATAAATGAATTAGGAATAAAAATCGGAAAAGAAAACAATATTTTATATTTAATATCTGATTTTAAAAAAGAAGATGGATATAAAAGAAGTATTGAATTATCTAAAAAATATAATATATATAGACAAGATTATTGTGGCTGTATATTATCAAAAAGGAGCATATAATGAAAAATAATAAAGGATTTACTTTAACAGAAGTAATTGTAACTATTTCAATAGTAGCAATATTAATGATTATAGCAATACCATCTATCAATAATGTAATGAAAAATTCAAGAGATCAAATATCATCTATGACTAAAAAAAATATTGAAGAGTCAGCTAAATTATTTGGCCAAGAAGTATATATGTGTGATCGATCAAGTGATATTATTTCAGTATTAAATAAGGAAATTTCCAGTACTATTACTAGTTGTAAAGAAGCAAGGGAATATTTAAAATCATCTGGAATAACAGTAACTATTGGTTTTTTAAAAGATTATGAATATTTTTCAGATCGAGCTAATAATTGTGATGAAGCAGGACAAGTAAAAGTTAAACAAGAGCTAGATGATAAAATAACAGTTGAACTACAACCCAATATAAAATGTAAATAACAAGGAGGATTTATGGGCCTATTTAATAAATTAAAAAAAGCTTTCAATAAGAAAGATCATATTGAATCTTATGATAAAGGTTTAGAAAAAACCAGAAAAGAATTTGTCAGCGAGTTATCTTTATTAGGTTTAAAATTTAATAAAGTAACTGAAGAATATTATGAAGAATTAGAAAGTATTTTAATTAAAGCTGATATAGGGATTAGAACAGTTGAAAGTTTTTTAGAAAGACTTAAAAAAAGAGTTAAACAAGAAAGTATTACCAATACTAAATACTTACAAGAAGTTATTGTTGATGAATTATTTATGATTTATGTTGAAGGAGAATCTTTAACTGATAAAATAATGATAGCTGAATCAGGACCAACGGTTATTTTACTTGTTGGTGTTAATGGCGTAGGTAAAACTACTACAATTGGAAAGTTAGCTTATAAATATAAAAAAGAAGGCAAAAGCGTAATGTTAATTGCTGGAGATACATTCAGAGCTGGTGCAGTACCTCAATTAAAAGAATGGGCTGAAAGAACGGATTCTTTATTTATTGGTAAAGAAAATGTTGACCCAGCCAGTATCATCTATGAAGGTATTGAAAAAGCTATTTCTGAAAACATTGATATAGTACTAATAGATACAGCGGGAAGATTACAAAATAAAGTAAATTTAATGAATGAACTTGAAAAAATAAATAAAGTAATAGGTAAACATATTGAAAATGCTCCACATGAAACTTTATTAATAATTGATGCTACTACTGGACAAAATGGTATTAGTCAAGCTCAAAGCTTTAAAGAAATTACTAATATAACCGGAATAGTTTTAACTAAATTAGATGGTACCGCAAAAGGTGGAATAGTTTTAGCAATCAAAGAAGAAGTTAGTTTGCCGGTTAAATTTATTGGTTTAGGAGAAGGATTAAATGATTTAAAACCCTTTGATATTGAAAAATATATTTATGGATTATTTAAGGATATGATGTAATGGAAAATGTCATATACTATACTTATTTATTTGATTATTATAAAGAATTATTAACTATAACTCAAAAAAACTATTTTGAAGATTATTATTTTAATAATTTATCATTACAAGAAATAGCAGATAATAATAAAATATCAAAAAATGCCATAAGTAAAACAATTAAAGAAGTATTAAATAAATTAGATTATTTTGAAAAAAAATTAAAACTATATCATAATCACAACCAAATAAAAAATACCTTAAATAAAGATACTTTTAAAAGAATCGAAGATTATATTTAACTTAAGTTAAATATTTTTTTTGTTTAAAATAACAAAAAATATTTAATATAATAACAGGAATAAAAATACATATTACACTAATATTATTTAAAAAAGAATCTTTAAAATTAAGAGCTAAGATAAATAATATAATCATCAGTAATATTGCCATAAATTGAAACTTTAAATCTCGATATACAAATGAAACAATACTAAAAATACTAATTAAACAAATGGTTAAAATAATTAAAGCCCACCAAGAACTAGTATACATATTTTGAATTAATAATGCTAAATCATTGGTATTATTTATTATACTTTCACTATAATTTAAACGATCAAGATAATTAAAATAAAATAATATCCAAATACTAAATAGACCTTGAATTAAAATAACTGCAAAAAATAACTTACTTCTTTTTTCAAACATTTAAAAGCCTCCAATTATTAATATTTTATCAAAAAAAAACTAATAAGTCATTAAAATAGAGCACATAATTTTATTATGTGCTCTAGT
>JAQVVC010000063.1 GCA_028699175.1 Bacilli bacterium
TTATAATGATTTCCAATACTAATAACCCAAGAAGCAAATAAATCGGCTTCTTCTTTTGTTTTAATTAAAGCCCCACTACCTACTTTAACATCTATTACGATATAACTAGCACCACTAGCTATTTTTTTACTCATGATTGAACAAGCTATTAAAGGAATAGACTCAGTAGTACCACTAACATCACGTAAAGCATAGATAATTTTATCAAGGGGCACTAATTTATCACTTTGGGAACAAACTGCTAGACCTATTTTATCTATTTGATTATAGAATTCTTCTTCGATTAATTCCGTTTTATATCCCGGTATACTTTCTAGTTTATCAATAGTTCCACCAGTATATCCTAAACTTCTACCACTCATTTTAGCCATTGGAATATTCATACTAGCTACAATTGGTGCCACAATAAATGTGGTTGTATCACCTACACCACCGGTAGAATGTTTATCTGCTACTTTTTTATTAAATTGATATACTTTTCCACTTTTAATAAAAATATCTGTTAATGATATAGTTTCATTTAAAGTCATACCATTAATAGTTATAGCCATTAAAAGAGAACTCATTTGATAATCCTTTACTTCTCCTTTAAGATAACCATTAAAAGCCATAAAAAGTTCTTCATATGTTAACTCATTTTTATTTTTCTTTTTAGTTATAATATCTATAATGCTCATACTTACCCTCTTATTCTTTTATATTATACTACAAATTTAATAAATTAACAATTACAGAAACTAAAAAAGAGGTTATTTTCCTCTTTCTTTAACTTTATATTCTTTAGACATTTTATCTAAGAAATTTAATTTAGCTCTGCGTACATAACCTTTTTTAATAACCGTAATTTTATTAATTAAAGGACTGTTTACGGGGAAGGTTCTTTTAATAACCACATTTCCACTTTTCTTTCTTACGGTAAACATTTCAGAGACAGAACCACCCTTTTTAGATATTACTAAACCTTCAAATGCTTGAATTCTTTCTTTTTTTCCTTCTTTTATCCAAACATCAACTCTTACGATATCTCCAACCCTAAATTCAGGAGTATCTTTTTTAATTTGTTTGGCATTAATTTTCTCGATTAAAGGATTCATTTTATCATTTCCTTTCTATAATATATATTCTAGAATCATTTATAAATTTAAAGCGGATTATAGAAGTTTCTTTTCAAAAACAAATAGATTATAGCATAGTAATTTATGCTTTTCAAGTAATTATCTTGTTCTATTGCTTACTTTTTCATAATTATAGGTTTTAAGTCGTTTTTTTAATTCTGATGCTAAAAATCTAATCTTTTTCATATACATAAGAATTGCTTCTTCAGATAGACATTTTTCATATTTTTTTAATATTAAACTTCTCAAATTAGCTAAATCATCATATAGTAAACTTGTTTGATCTTGATCATCATCTTCATTTTTTAAATATATTAAAATTTTTTTAGCAATTTTATCTACTTTAGGCATAATTTTATTTAAATATAATTCATCAATTAATTTTTGATTATTTAAAATAATAGTTTTTTTATTAATTTCTAGTTTTAAATATTTTTTACTTAGTTCGCTATTTATTAAAATATTTTTTTCTTTCTTTTTAATTAAATAATACATAATCCCCCACCTTAATTAATTAAGTCTGATCTTTTTTCTTTAGTTATTCTTAATCTTTCTTCTTCACGATATTTATTTATTTTTTTATGATTTCCAGATAATAATACTTCTGGTACCTTCAAACCTTTATATTCAGCTGGTTTAGTATATACAGGATAATCTAATAAATTATTATCAAATGACTCATTTTTTAAACTTGTTTCATTTATTACTCCATCAAGAAGTCTTACTACACTGTCTATTACTACCATTGCTGGTATTTCACCACCTGTTAATATATAATCACCAATACTAATAATTTCATCTGCTAAAGTTTTAATTCTTTCATCAAAGCCTTCATAATGACCACATATAATTATTAAATGTTTTTTACTTGTTAATTCTTTAGCTTTTGTTTGTTTAAATAATTTACCAGTTGGACACATTAAGATAATATGAGAATCTTTAGTTTTAATAGCATCTAAAGCATTAAAAATCGGTTCACATCTTAACACCATACCAGCCCCTCCACCATAGGGGGTATCATCTACTTGATTATTATTTAGAGGTGAATAAGCTCTAAAATTTATTATTTCTATTTCAATCTTTTGCTTTTCAATGGCTCTTTTAATAATAGATTCATTTAATATACCATCAAACATGCTTGGAAACAATGATAAAATACTTATTTTCATAACATCAATCCTTTCAGGTTTTGACATATTAATTTCTTATTTTTAAAATCCATCTTAATAATAAAATCACTTTTTATTGGGATATAAAATTTATTATTTATTTTAATTAATGGATTTTTACCTGGTATAACCTCAGTAACAAGGCCAGTTAAATGATTATTATCATAAACTTCTAAATTAAGTAAATCATTATATAAATATTCATTATCTTGTAATTTTAATTCCTTTCGATTTATATAAACATCTTGATTAATAAAATTTAAAACTAAATTAATATCTTTTAAATTATTTATTTCAATTAAGTAATTATTTTTATGTAATTTAGATTCAGTTATTAAATAATTATGATCATTAATAATTATTTCATTATTTTTAACAAAAGCTTTTTTTCTCATTTCAAAAGAGGAATTAATCTTTAACATTCCTTTGATACCAAAAGTATTAACTATTTTTCCTATAAATATCTTTTCCATAACTAAATTTTAGCATATTTTTAGTATTTAATAAATAAGTATTAACATGCAGTAATATAGAAAGGAATGATTAAAATAAGAGAAAAAGAAAATGGTTATGGTTTGGTTATAGCAGTTCTTTTAATAATTATTATGGTATTGATAAGTTATATTGCTTATAACAAAGGACTAGATAAAAATAAGAAAAAAGATATCATTACTACCAAAATAGAAACAACAACTACTATACTAGAAACTACTCCCATAAGTCGAGAATATACATATAATAATATTTGTAATGATGTATTACCATGTTCAAAAGAAATAACTACCGTTGATGATTTAATTATCAAATTAGAAAGTAATGAAAATAAACACAAATTGATTATTACTGGTTCAATAGAAAAAGCCATTGAACTTGAACAATTTATTAGTCTAAGAATAATTGGTAATAAATTTTTTATTATTAAATCTTTCGAAAAAGATAAAAAAGAAAACCATATTTTAACTTTATATGATGAAAATTTTAATAAACTAGATCTTCTTAATATTAATATTTATGAAACTGAATCTTATAATAATCTAAATTTAACCTATTTTACTTACAATATTGAATGCCCTGATAATCAAGATGAATATTTTATCAAAAAAACAGCTATAATAAGTGAAAACGGTTTTAAAATTACTTCTTCTAATAAAGGACATTTAAAAAC
>JAQVVC010000064.1 GCA_028699175.1 Bacilli bacterium
GTTGATTTATCTTAGTTTTTATAATATAATGTATTAGATGTTTTATCTTGGTTTAAATTATTCTTCCGAATTTTTACTCAGATATAACGGATATTAATAAAAGGAGGATTTTTTATGGCTGTAACTAAAGAAAGAAAAGCAGAGTTAGTAAAAAAATATGGTAAAAACGCTACTAATACTGGAAGTACTGAAGTACAAGTTGCTATACTTACCGACGAGATTAATGAATTAACGGAACATTTAAAAATACACAAACATGATTATCATAGTAAAAGAGGATTATTAATCAAAGTAGGAAAAAGAAGAAGTTTATTAGATTATTTAAAGAAAAACGATGTTGTAAGTTATAGAGAACTAATAAAGAAATTAAATTTAAGAAAATAGGCACTAATTTTTTTAGCGTCTTTTTATTTATAGAAAGAAGTGGTAAATTTGAATAAGAAAGAATTTAGTTTTAATTTTTTAGGAAGAAATATAATAGTAGAAGTAGGAGAACTAGCTAAGCAAGCAGATGGAGCAGCGTTAGTTAGATATGGTGATACGGTAGTATTATCTGCTACTGTTATGAATGATAATATTAGTAATAGTGATTTTTTTCCATTAACTATTGTTTATAATGAAAAATTATATTCAGTAGGGAAAATACCGGGAGGATTTATAAAAAGAGAAGGTAGAGCTAGTGATAATGCAACACTTGCTGCTCGTTTAATAGATCGACCTATTCGGCCAATGTTTGATGAAAACTTTAGGAATGAAGTACAAGTTATAAATACTATTCTTTCAGTTGATCCGAATAATACTCCGGAAATGACCGCTTTGTTTGCTTCATCTTTAGCTTTAGGAATATCAAAGATTCCTTTTGATGGACCTATTGCGGGAGTTGTAGTAGGTAAAATTGGTAAAAAATATCTTATTAATCCAACTAGTGAAGAATTAGAAGATAGTGAACTTACAGTTACTGTTGCTGGAACTAAAAATGATATTTGTATGATTGAAGCTGGAAGTAAAGAAATAAGCGAAGAAGATATGTTAGAAGCTTTAATGTTTGGACATAAATATATAAAAGAATTATGTTTGTTCCAAGAAGAAATTATTGAAGTAGTAGGAAAAGAAAAAGTTGAAATTATAATTCCAGATACAAATAAAACTTTAGAAAAAGAAATATATGATTATGCTGAAAAAAATATGCTTTCAGCTGTTCAAATTAAGAATAAACTAGATAGTTATGAAAAAATAGAAGAAGTAAAACTTGATGCTATTAATTATTTTACTGAAAAATATGAAGATGAAATATCAGAAAAATATGTTAAAAAAATCATGGATAATATTGAAGCTTCTGTGGTAAGAGATTTAATTATTAATAAGAAAATTCGTCCTGATGGTAGAAAATTAGATGAAATAAGAGATTTATCTGCGGGGATTGATTTATTACCTAGAACACATGGGTCAGCATTATTTACAAGAGGTCAAACCCAATCATTATCAACAACAACTCTAGGAGCAATTGGAGAACATCAAATATTAGATGGACTTGGTATTGAAGATACAAAAAGATTTATGCTTCATTATAATTTTCCCCAATTTTCAGTAGGTGAAACCGGAAGATATGGTTCACCAGGAAGAAGAGAAATAGGTCATGGGGCATTAGGAGAAAAAGCTTTATTACAAGTTATTCCTTCTGAAGAAGAATTCCCTTATACTATTAGAGTGGTTAGTGAAATATTAGAAAGTAATGGTTCATCTTCTCAAGCTAGTATTTGTGCTGGATGTTTAAGTTTAATGGCAGCAGGTGTTCCAATTAAAGCCCCAGTTGCAGGTATTGCTATGGGTCTTATTACTAAAGGTAAAAAATACACTATTTTAACAGATATTGCTGGACTTGAAGACCATATGGGAGATATGGACTTTAAAGTTGCAGGTACTAAAAATGGAATTACTGCATTACAAATGGATATTAAAATAAAAGGTGTTACTAAATCAATTTTAAAAGAAGCACTTCAAGAAGCGAAAAAAGCTCGCTTAAAAATATTAAAAGTAATGGCAGATATTATTACTGAACCAAGAAAAGAATTAAGTGCGTATGCTCCTAAAATTAAAATTATTAATATTAATCCTGATAAGATTAAAGATGTTATTGGTCGTGGTGGAGAAATGATTACGAAAATTATTTTAGAAGCTAGTAATGTTAATAGTGTTAGTCATAAAGATGCTGTAAAAGTAGATTTAGAAGATGATGGTAGAGTAATTATATATCATACTGATTATGAAGTGATAAATAAAACTGTTGAAATGATCGAAAATATTATTAAAGAAGTAGTAACAGGAGAATTATATACTGGAACAGTTGTTAAAGTTGAAGATTTTGGCTGTTTTGTTAAACTATGGGAAGGAACTGAAGGCTTAATACATGTAAGTCATTTAGCTCATGAAAGAGTTAATAAACCTTCTGATATAGTTAAAGTTGGTGATGAAATTATAGTTAAATCTTTAGGTTATGATAATAGAGGAAGATTAAATTTATCTCGTAAAGAAGCTTTACCAAAACCTGATAAGAAACAGAATTAAAAACAAAAAAAGTTAAAATAAAGATTAAAAAAGAAGGATTAAAATTTAATTTTTCTTTTTTTGAAATATCAAAGTATAAATTAATAGTGATAATAGAGACATAATTATTAATACCATAAAATTAGCTGTTAAATATTTAATAATATCGAAAGCAACTAAGTTAGTATAATAAATATCTTTTATATAAAGGGTAGGAACCATAAACATAGTATCGATTATAAAAGCTATAAATATTGATATCCCAAAACTTAAATATTTATTGGTAATTGTATTAAGAGTATCATCTATAGATATAAAAATATTATGAGTAATATAGTAAATTAATAAGATTAATAATATCGATAAATCAAAGATATAAATATTTTGACCTAATATAGAAATATCATAGGGGGTAAATATATTTAATAAAGCTTGATTTATTTCAGATTCAGCATTTCCTGGAATATTATTTAATATTGAAACTATTAATAAAAATAATAATATTAAAATGATACTAATCTTTATTGCTTTTTTAGCTTCTTGATAATTATATTTAGTTAATATGTACCCTAATATTAAGAATGTAAACGAATATAAAAATATTGAAATAGAAACTTCCAAAACAGGGGCAATGAGTATAGATTTATTTTTAAAAATTAAAGTTATTAATAAAACTATTATTAATAATCCGTCTTTTAAATATGATTCCTTTTTCATCTTAAATCTCCTAGTATAAATATACAGTGCTTTAAATGATGTGTCAAATATTTTAGATAAAGTAATTTAATTAGCCTTGTAAAGAATATATATATTTCTTGATTACTTTTTTTCTTTATGTTATATT
>JAQVVC010000065.1 GCA_028699175.1 Bacilli bacterium
TATTATAATATTCAGCTAAATTTGTATTTATTATATTTATATTTGATTTATTAGAATATACTTTAATATTAAAATCATCATATAAGACAATTTGTTTATTATTAATGCCTTCAATAATATCTCTTAGTATATTTAGTATATCTGTTTCTTTATGATTAACATAAAATGAATAAACATTATCATTTAAATCATATTTAATTTCATTATATTTTGTACTGTTTATTATTACTTTTACATCGTTATCTTCAGATTCAATATATTCAATATTTCCATAATGGTTTATTAATGTTAAATCATCACTCATTTTTATAATTTTTTCTTCAGTTATAATATCATCACCAAAAGAAACAATATTGAATTTAGTAATACCTATTGATACTAATCCAATTCCTACTCCACATGTAATTAATGATAATAAAAAGCATAATGCCAATCTTAACTTTTTAGATTTATGTTCGAATATAAAATCATATAAAATCTTTAAAATCACATAATTAATAATAAGACATGAAATTAAAATTATAATTGTCCCTACAAAAAATATTCCGGTTTTTATAAACAAAAACGAAATAACAATCCCAAAGACAAAACATATTAATAACAAAGAAAATATTAACCCTATGTAAAGCACGAAAAATTTAACTACAAACAAAAATATTTTAAATAAAGCATTTATAAACCGATATTCAGTATGTTTAGGATCGCGAATGACTATTTTTTCTTTTTTCTTTTCTAAATAAATCTTAACTTTTTTATTATTTATTACTTTTTCAGGTTCGACTTCATCAGAGAATTCTTCTATTTCATCTTCTTTTACAATTTCATAATAATCTAAATATCTTGTTTTAAAAATATGAAGAACTAAAATCACTCCCAAAATTATACATATAATTCCATATAATGATTTAAATATACTAATAATTATATAATATATTTTATCTGGTGCAAAAGAAAACAAGGGTGCTAATATATATTTAAGTACCTCACCTATTATTAAAAATAAAATTATCAATATACTAATAATAACGAATTGTTCAAAAATAAATTTTATTTTATTTTTTATTTTCATACTACTAAACATATCAATTGTATTTGTAACATAGTTTAGAAAATCCTCAATAAATTTATTGATATTATTTTTAGCTTGTTTAGTATTATTTACTTCTTCAATATCTTGATTTAATAAATCATCAATATTTAAATTAAATAAGTTACAAAGTTGTACCATTTTATCCATTTCCGGATATGCTTGTCCAGACTCCCATTTAGAAACTGATTGTCTAGATACTCCTAGTTTTTCCGCTAAATCTTCTTGCGATAAATTATTTTCTTTTCTTAATTTTTTTAAGTTATTTGACAAATTCATAAAATTTCTCCTTTCATATCCAAATTATATTATTTTAACTGGTTGCACACTACCAATTTCCGGTTGTTTTTTGTCAAATTTTAGTTGCATTTATTATTATAGCATGAAAAAATGAATTTTTATCTTTATTAAAAATTCATTAGAAAATTATTTATAAATTACCATTATATTTATATAATTTCTTAACAATAGGAGAATATTCAACTGCCGATAAATCTTTTTGTTTTTGATTTGCTATATATTTCGTTAAATGCATAGCTTTAATTAACATTTGATAATCATCCAATAAGTCATCTTCAAATTTAGTATCTATTACTAAAATAAGTTTATGATATTGAAGTAATTCATCTAATAGTAATTTATCTAATTCAGTATTTCTATTTAAATAGATAACATTACTTTTACAATTTATTGCAGTTGTAGATCTACCATGACAGTATGAATATTTATCATGCACAATCGGAATACCAATCCCACTTTCCACCATTGTTGATTCTAAATATTTTGAAGTCATGCTTGTATCATAACCAGTAAATATTTCATATATATCAGTTTGAATATCAATATTATTGTCAATCGTAATATCATAAATTTGATCTAATAAAACATTATCTTGACCATTTAAATAATAATCCATAATAATTGTTACCGGTATTAAAGTAGCGCCTAAAGATATATAACTTCTTTCTTTTTCTATTGAGGTATTGTAATTTAAATAAGTAATATCTGAATTATCAAAAGAGTTATTCGATAACAAATAATGTTTTAAATTATTATTAAATGCTAAATCAACTCCATAATTGTTACCACTATAACTACAAGCTATTACATTTTGATATCCCTTTAAGTTATCATAAATAAAATCTCTAGGTTCCATATTTTTAGAAATTATCTCATTCTTTTTTCTAATTACTTTCGATGTAATTTCACTTACAACACTAGAACCACCAACTCCACTAATAATTGTTGGTACTTTTATTTGCATCAATTCATTTCTAATATATTCTAGATCAGTTTTTTTTAATGCATCGATTACTCTATTACTTAAATACTCAAAATTTGTTTTCATATTTTTTTCCATAAAAACCTCATAAGCAAAATATAACTATTTAATTTTATCATTTTTCTTTTTATTAAAATTATTTTCTGATAATTTCTTATCTTCCTTTTTTTCTTCTTTAGAATTCAATAATTGAGCATCTTCTTCATTATAAACTAATTCTAATCCAAATGAATTAAGTTTAGATTTAAGTTCTTCGCCAACCAAATCATCTTTTAATGTAAATCTAATAGCCATTTTTATATTCTTCTTTCTATATTTAATTTCTTTTTAATCAATTTTTAATAGCTTATTTTATTATTACTTTTTAAATAATTATTAAAGCACCTCATACATTTATTATAGCATTAAAAGTAATAAAAACTTAATAGATTTTTAGTATATAGTTTTTTATTTAATTATTAAATTTTTATAGACGATTAGAGAAAAACAGATATATTTTGGGAAAAAGTCATTTAAAAAGTATCAAAAATCTAATATAATTAATCATTTAAGACAATGGTTTTTAAAAATAATATGATCAAGTTTATTTTTTATTTAAACAATAATTAAATAATTCTTCATAAGTATATTTTTTATTTTTTACTATATTAAATATTTTGCTTTCTTCATCACAAATACACCTAATTACATCATAAAATGGTGTATCATAATAAATAACATCACCAGAATCGCCACCCACATAAGTTGCAGACACTCTAAACATTGGGGCTTCATTATTATTTTTTACATTTATATAATCAGTAATAAATAATATACTTAATGTTCCAAAAAATATTAATAATATTAAAAGTAATCTCTTAT
>JAQVVC010000021.1 GCA_028699175.1 Bacilli bacterium
GTATTTCTTCCTACGATTCCATCAGAGGTAAGTCGATTATTTGTTTGAAATTTTCTAACGGCTATATTTGTTGATGAACCAAATATCCCATCTGTTGGGCCTTGATAATACATTAATTCCGTTAGTATTTGTTGCAATTCTTTAACATCTTGACCACTATCTCCTAATCTTAAAGTTGGGCGAGATAATACACCTGTTGATTCAAAACTATTTGTAGCTAAAGTCTTCATAGCAGGTTCTGCTAATGTATTAGCCACAAAAGAATCACTTGTTTTGCTTACTAATAAATCCCAAGTGTATGTATCTACTATTCCAGTTACTGGCAAATTATTTTGAGTTTGAAATGATTTAACCGCTTCAGTTGTCTCTGGTCCAAAACTACCAGTAATACTGCCAAAATATACTTTTACTAATCTTAGTTTTTCTTGTAATGTTATTACATCTAAACCAGTAGACCCTTCCTTAAGAATTTCTAACCTTATTGATTTATCTAAATTAAAGACTTTTTGTTCTAATAATTCCCAGGTTTCTTGATTTACAATCCCAGTATTATTTAAATTATTTGCTTTTTGAAATGATTTTACAGCTTCAGTAGTATTTAAATTAAAATTTCCATCTATTTTAAAATCATAAAAGCCTAATAAACTTAAATATTCTTGTAATAAAATTACATTATCACCTTTTGCCCCTTCAAATAGTGGCTTTATAATAGTGGGTAAAACTTTTTCTAATTCGCCATTTAATACTTTCCAGGTATTAGAACCTACAATACCATCGGCTTTTAAATTATTGTCTGATTGAAAATTTTTAACACTTTCATTAGTTTTTATATCAAAATTATTATTTATTTCATCACTAAAATATCCTAGCCTTTTTAATTTAATTTTCAAATCAATAACATCCTCATTTTGGTCTCCTTGCTTAATAGTTTGCAGTTTTTTTTCTACTGTTATATTTAATTTTTTATTTAATACACTCCAAGTATCTTCTCCAACAATACCATCTACTTTTAAATTATTGTCTGATTGAAAATTCAAAACGGCTCTTTCAGTATTTTTACCAAAATATCCATCAGCATCTCCTTTTAAATAATTGATTTTGATTAGTTTTTGCTGTAGATCTTCAACTTCAACACCTTGGCTTCCAATTTTTAATATTGGATTTATTCTCATGTAAAATTTCCTCCTTTTAATGTCTAATATAGTATATTATATTTCACAAATATGGTTAATATAACCAGTACATTTGCATATATTATTTTAGAATTAAAGGAAAGGATTTGATTTTAAATGCCAATAGGATTTTTAATAGTCCAAGTTTATGCAGATAATAAAGCATTACCAATAGCAGGAGCAAATATAGAAATAACTGGAAGTGAAACAAATTTAACCGAAACTACAGATGGTTCAGGAAAAACAAGAGAAATACCACTTAGTGCTCCCAGTAAAGATTTTTCATTAGATCCTCAAAGTGATGTTAAACCATATTCTGAATATAATATTAAAGTTAGTAAACCAGGATTAAAAACTTCAGTTATTAATGGAGTTCAAATTTTTGATGGTGAAACATCAATTCAAAATGTATATTTAACAGCTATTGAAGGTGATTCATCTATTAATTATAGTGAAATATCTCCACCTGTATTATGGGGGAAATACCCACCAAAAATTAATGAAATAGAAAAACAAGAAGATTTAGGGGAAAGAGTTTTACCATATGTAATTATACCCGAATATATTATTGTTCATGATGGAATACCAACTAATAGTTCAGCTACAAATTATATTGTGAGCTTCCCTGATTACATAAAAAATGTTGCTTCTTCCGAAATATATAGCACCTGGCCTAGAGAAACAATTAAAGCTAATGTTATAGCAATAATATCCTTTACTTTAAATAGATTATTTACAGAATGGTACACAGCAAAAGGTTATGCCTTTACTATCACATCTAGCACGGCTTATGATCAAAAATATGCTCATGGAAGAACTATTTTTAAATCAATTTCAGAAGTAGTAGATGAAATATTTAGTCAATATATAAAGAAATCTAATGTTATCCAACCATTATTAGCTCAATATAATGATGGTATTAAAGTAAATAATAAAGGATGGCTATCTCAATGGGGGAGTAAATCATTAGGAGATCAAGGTTATAATGCAACCCAAATATTAAAATATTACTATACTGATATTATAGATATTTATTCAGCACAAAATGTTCAAGGTTTACCATTATCCTTCCCTGGATATAATTTAGTTGAAGGTTCTTGTGGACAGCATGTTCAAAAAATGCAAAATGAATTGAATGTTATAAATGGTAGTTATCCAGGAATACCTAAAATAATTCCAGCAGATGGAATATATGATGCATCAACTAAAAATTCCGTTAGTATATTTCAAAAGGTATTTAATTTACCCGTTACTGGGATAGTAAATTTTGCAACTTGGTATAAAATATCTTATATATATACAGCAGTATCTAAAATGTTACAAGGAATTTATAATTAAAAAAAACCTTTATGGTTTTTTATTTTTCATCAATGCTGATTTTACTTAATTTAAAAGATATCAAAAATCCAATAACAAAAAATATTAGTGAAATTAAAGTGGTAAAATTAAATGCAAATTTAACACTTGAATTTAAGACGCTTGGCACAATAGATAAAAATAATCCGAATATAATTGAGTATGTTATCGTATAATAATTTTTAATTAAATAATTTATAAACGATGAAAATACTAATACTCCAATTCCTAATCCAAAAACTGCTGGTACTAATATATACAAATTAAAAGTAGCAATAGCATTAATATAAGTTTCATATAAACCAATTGATGAAAGTAATACTGCACTATCTAAACCTGGTATAACAGTAGATGTTGCTATTACTATTCCGATAAAAATACTTCCAAATAAATCTAAAGAATCAGTATTGGTAAATTCAATATCTAACATCATTAAAGATGTTCCTACTATAAAAGCCGATATAATAATTAAATAATATTTATTATTAAAATTTTTAAATTTAACTTTACGATAAAATAACGGTATAGTCCCAATAATAAAACCCAAAAATGTTAATCTAGTTATCATCTCGTATCGATCTAAAAGTATCGACACTATTTTTCCAAATATTAATATTCCGATACCTATTCCTAAAAATATTGGAAATAAATATAAAAATTTTTCTTTTGGTTTTTTAAAAAAAGTCCCTATTGATTCAATAGTTTTATTATATAAGCCAAATATTACCAACATTACGCTTCCGCTTAATCCAGGAGATACTCCTCCTAAACCACATATAATACCTTTAAAAAAGTTTTTCATTTAATCACCTTTTCGCTTTTATAATTATACAATATAAATTGATTTATTAATAGATGATATTTTATTTTAGTTTTTTTAATAAATAATGATAATAATTAACTTCTCTTAAAATATGATCATATAGCAAAGTAATAGTAGTTGTATAATAATTTTCATTAACTAAAGAAGATACTAATTGAGTATTCCAATTTTTAAAATATTTTGCAGTTTCTAAGGATTTCTTGTTTATAATATCAATAGATTTAGGATTTATTTCATTATTTAAAGTTGACATTATTTCATAAATATAATTTGTTGTATTATTAGCATATAAATTATATATAACTTTATTTTTTTCAAGCATAATTTTAATAAAATTTAGATCTTCTTTCATTAAAAAATTAATATTATATTGAGTGCAATATACATATGTGGGAGTAAAATTAATTTTACTAACGAAAAAATTAATTGTATAGATATAACTTTCGGTTTCTTTAATAAGATGATCAATATATTTTTCTGAAAAAAATAATGCTATCTTTTTTTCGCCAATTGATTTTTTTATTAAATAATATTTTTTCAAACTATTATTTAACATTATAAATAACAGTTGGTTAATTTCTTGTATACTATTATTAAATTCAGGAATAATATTAGATAAATTTCCAGGCAATATTTTAGTACACTCGCTCGTTAAATTTTCATTTATTTTAATTCGAGATAAAGCGCTAGTTTTAATTTCCGATAAATTTGTATGCTTGGTTACGATAATATTACTTTCTATATATTCACTAGTGATATTTTGATTACTTAATTTAATATATTTTAATAGAATATCATTATAATCATTTTGTTCTTTTATTAAAATATTAATATAATTTTGATCTTTAAAAGATAATAAAGCATTTAAAATAATTGCATGGTCATACATAAATCTTGATATTGTAAGTCCATTTTCGATAGAAAATATTAAATAATTAAACATATAATATCAATTACTTTCTATTTCTTTTTCAATTTCTTTTTTTACTCCAAATATAAAATATTGAATTATTTTTATTATATGGTACATATTATCTAAAAACAATGGTTCAACAATTAAATATACCTCATTTTTAAGTAATTGTTCAATGACATCACCCAAGAATTCAGCAAATCTATCAGTTACTTTTTTACTTTTGAAAGTTAATTCATCTTGATTTTTTGGTGATAAACCGACAACTCGATACTCATCGATTAAATAACTTAATTCAACAATATAAGATTGGGCTTTTAATATAATGTCTTCTCTATTAGGATTAACGAAACTTCTAAGGAATATACTAAAATCTCTAACTAATCTTATTGATCTATATTCAGAATTTAAAACAAATGTCGGATCTGAAGAAAGATTTTGATTTGTTCTTTCAACAATATTAATAAATATATTAATTAATTCTACCATTACTCTTATCATAAATGGATAAGAATAAGAAAATAATTCACCTTTAACTTCGGCGTAGAAAATTTCTGATAAAAAATCTTTAAAATTACTTTCCACAGTTATAATTTTTTTATTAAGTTCAAGCATTTTTATTACTTCTTCAGTAGTTGGTTCATATTCACCGGGATACAATTTAAGCTCTTCTTCCACAATATTTATCGGTAGTTGTACTTTAAATAACTTTTTGGTCAATAAATATGTGGGTAATGTATATTTTGTGACTAATAATTCATTAGCAATGATATCTTTATTAATCACTCCTTTACTACTTTTTAATAATTCATTACTAAGATTTACAAATTCTTGATAAAAACTTTTTGCTATTTTAATATAATATTCATTTTCTGTTAAAAATGATAATTGAATATTAATGCAAAAAGATCTTAGCGTTTTCATATAGACTAAACCATTAGTTATTGATGTATTATAAAATATTTTATTATTATTCATAATGACCTCTTTCTAACATTGCCCCTCTTCAGGTGCATAAAAGCAATGATTTTTATATTTACTAACCAGTTTTTGATTAAACCACGTAGATAAACAGTTTGTTCCTTCTTCAGGAGCATAAAACCATAAGGCTCGTGTTGCTGGCCAAAATTTTTCGCCCTTTATTATCCTCAAAGCAAGATCCTTTTCATAATTAGTAGAAGGGCTTTGAAATAATTCACTATCAATACAAGCAAACCCACCAGGAGTTTGAAAAATTACATCTTGGATAGTATTAACATTTTTAAAATCGGGAGATTGACAAAGTACTCTATTTAATATTACATTTCCAACTAATAGCATTCCATATTCTCCTTCACTTAATGCTTCTGCTCTCATAGCTCTGCCTAAATAATCAACATCTAATTCATTATATTTAATCATAAATTAACCTTATTTTGTTTGATGGGGAATCAAAATCAGTTGACCAACTTTTAATGAATCGCTAGTTAATTTATTTACTGCTTTTATTATTTCTACTGTACTTCCAGTTTTATTAGCAATAGAATATAAGCTATCACCTGGCTTAATATAATACATATCGGTATTTTTTTTTAAATTAATAATTGTTTCTTTTGTTAATACTAATAACTTTTGGCCAACAGTTAAATTTTCATTTTGTAAATTATTTAAACTTTTTAGTTCATCTAATGTGATATGAAATGCTCTTGCTATTGAATAAAGTGAATCACCTGGCTTAACAGTATAATATACATTTTCGTCAGATACTATTTCAGTAGGAACCACATTTAGTTTTTCTCCGGCTTTTATTTCATCAGATAACAGATTATTAATTTCCTTTAGATGGTCAGTTGTCATATTATATTTATAAGCTATTGCTGAAAGAGTTTCACCCGGCTGAACAACATATTTTTCATAAGAATAAAGATTTTTAGGATTATAGGCTTCATCAACAATAAGATGTTGGCCAGGATATAAAAGGTTACTTGATAAAGAATTGATTTTTTTTAATTGCTCAGGTTTAGTATGAAACCTTTCAGCAATACTATATAAATTATCTTTTTCTTCAACAACATATAGTGTTCCAAAATATTGAGTATTATAGTTATTCATATTATTTCTCCCTTATAATAGATTATGATTAATACTTAAAAATAGTCTATTAAAAGATAATTTAGTAAATATTTGAAATTATGATATAATATTTATATTATTGGAGAAAAGAATGAAAAAAATAAGATTATTATTAAAATCAAATTTAAAAAAATACATTGAGTTAATAAAAATTAATGATCATAAAATCAATAACGAAAAAATTACTATATTCTGTATTTTTTTAATTATATTAATTTTATTTGATATTATATTTTTTAAACAAAATAATTTTTGGCAAGATAAATTTTTAATCTTTTTAATTTTTATTCCCATTTTATATCTTTTTATTTTAAAGTCTTTATTAAAGAACAAAAATCAACCTATTTATTTTTATATGGTTATTTTAATTATCGTTTTAATATATTATTTTCATATTAATAATTTTTATTATATACTGCCATTAGTATTATTAATATCTACTGGTCCATTATTAAATTTAAATAAGATTTTAATTTGTTTAGCAGTTGCAATAACTTTTAATTTAATCGATATTTATTATTATAATCATTCAATTATGAGTTTTAAAAACATAATAATAGTTTATATATTTATCTTAATTTACTCCCAAATATTATATATTAAATATAATGAGATTCTGTATGATAAAATTTTATTAAAAGAAAAGAATAATAAACTTTTGACTCAAATCGAAACCGATAAATTAACAGGATTATTAAATAGATATGGGATGCAAAATAAACTAGAAGATTTAACTTCAAAAAAAGATTTTTTAAATAAATCATGTGCTTTATTATTATTGGATATAGACGATTTTAAAAAATACAATGATGCATTTGGTCACTTAAAGGGAGATACATGTTTAATAAAAATATCAGAGCAATTAAAATTATCTGTAAAAAGTAAATTTGATTTTATTGCAAGATTTGGTGGAGAAGAATTTATATTATTAATCTTTAATGTTAATGAAAAACAATCAATTGAAATATCGAAAAGAATTTGTAAAAATATTGAAGATTTAAAAATACCAGCTTCTAAAGCTACTAATTCCAAATATGTAAAAATTAGTATTGGTATATCAATATATAAACCTAATACCGTGTTTGACTTTTATGAATTAGTTAAAGAAGCAGATAAGCAATTATACTTAGTTAAAAACGCGAAAAAAAATGCCACGGCTTTAAATAATAAAATTTATTCTAATTATTAATAATTTAAGCTCTCTTATATATTTTTTTCAAATAAAAAGTTATATTCAAATTAATATAACTTTTTTATGTTTTATGGTTTATATATATATCGTTTAGGATGATCAACTGTTTCATCAGTTACAGTAATTTTACCTGGAATATTTCTTCCCAAGGCCTTCCATTGTATATCAGATAATGATTCTTCAATAAGTGATTTTAATGATCTTGCACCCAATTTTCTTTTATAGGCTTCCGTGGCAATTTTATTTATAAATGCTTCTTCCCAATTTAGGTCAACCCCGAATTTCTTCAACTTTGCTTGATATGTTAATAAAGTGCTTATTTTTGAATTTAATAATATATTTCTTAATACCTCTTCTGAAATAGGATTCAAATTAATTATTCTATGAAATCTGCCCATTAATTCATTTGGCATTAAACCTTCATTAATTAAATTTTCTACTTTAACTTGAGATTGAAATGAATTTGATTTAGAATTAAACCCAATATCAGATTTTTTATTATTTTCTAAAACATTTGTAAATGCTCCAGCAGCAAATATAGTTAAATTTTTAGTATTAAATTTATATAATCTTGAACCTTTTCTAATTTCATAGTCAGAACCTGATAAGAATCCTAATAACGAATTTAATACCCCACGACCAGATATATCGCCATTATTAGCACTTCCTTTTTTATCGATCTCATCAAGAAATACTATGCCATTATGTTCTGCAAATTTAATTTTATCTTCATCTGTTGAAAATATTCCTGTAGTATTATGTACTAAAGTATCTAGAATATCTTCTAAATTACTTCCTACATAACCAGCTATTGTTAATTGTGAAGTAGGAACATTTGCAACCGGGAAATTCTGATGATAAACTTTTGATAAATATTCTAGCATAGTTGTAATAATTAATGACTTTCCACATCCAGTTGGACCAGTTAATAAAATTCTGGTTAATTCTTCTTCAATACTTTCATTACCTTTTATTTTATTCATTATAAAAATAGTAATAACTTGTTTAACAGCTTCATCTTGGCCTATTACTCTTTCCGTAATATAATTATACATTTCTTCAATATTTATTTCTTTATATAATGTGTCAGATTCGATGTCTTTTGTTTGCTTAATTTTAGTCATAATATTTTCTGTAACTTGATTTTCATTAAGGTCTTTATTTTTATGTTCTTTTTCTTTTTCATTTTCAAAAATATCATTTATATAACCATCATTAGATCTTCCATTTAAATTTTTTAAGGCTTCTTTTAATTTATCTAAATCATTTATTTTTAACAGTTCATTAATGCATTTTTCACTAATTATATTTGTATTCGCATCAAAATAAATAATTTGTTTGTTATCGTTTTCAAAAGGAACAATTATTTTATCTTCTATGTCTACTACTGGCATTCCTATAATAATTATTTCTTCTCTTTCATCTTCTTCAACAACAAATCCTAACCAGATATTATCATAATAATAATCTGCCATTAATTTAATTGAATCAAATTTAGTCTCAGCTGGGAAATCTTCTCTTAAATCTTCTTCATTATAGTACATGCTTATACAATAAGTTTCTTCACTCCCAGGACCAATACTATCAACATCATACATTGAAAAATAAGTATTATCAAATTTATCAATAAATTCTCCCGATTTCTCATTAAAATTGCCCTCTAAAATTGATATCGGTTTAAATAAATAAGTATTAGGATTTATAATTATTTTTTCCATTAATATTGTATGGTGTTCATTTTGTCTTGTCATTAAATTGCCCCCCAGCTAATCAATATAAAATTTAGTATATATTCTATTAATAATTAAATAAAGACTTTTAAGTATCTAATTAATAATTAATAGTCTTTTTTAAAAGAAACTCACTTTTTATTTGTTGCTTATTATTTTTAAATTCCATTTTTTCATATATAACCTCAAATTCATCTGATAATTCTTTAATTGTTAGAAATACAGCACCTAAATTTTTATCATATTTTAAACTTGGAATTTGATATAATAATACCCCTTGATTACTAGAAATACCACTAATATGAAAATGTCCTTGACATATTATATGAGGATCATTATAGGTTAAAAATTTATATTCTTTATTTAATTTAATAGTTGATAGATGTTTATTTTCGATACTTCCATGAGATAAGTTAATATGTAAATTACCAATATTAATACAAGTAAATAAATTATTTAAAAAAATCATATTCTTACATTCTGATTCAATTAATTGTCCGATATTACATGAGTCATGCAACATAAATTTCAGGTCATGATTCCCAGTAATAAAATATGTAGGTATTACATCAGGATGATATTTTTTAAGTTGTTCAATAGAACCTTCTAATGTTCCAGTTCTTACTTTACTTTGATTATGTACTTCTGATAAAGGCCCATTTAATATATCACCTAAATCAAAAACATAGTCAACACCTCTTTTATCAGCTTCATTATACGCACTGTTTATAAGATCAATTCTATCATCAGTATGATCTATATGTTTATCACTAATCAGCATTAACTTGAGTTTTGATTTCATATTTTCTAAATTATGAATTGTAAATTCTCTTTTACTATATACAATTTTAGGTTTACCACCTATATTAACAACAGGAGTTTTTTGATTACTATTTAAATTTATTATATTTAAATAATCAAGTAATTCTTGCTCATTTAAATATAATTTATCTAATATCATCTCAAATGTATAATGTTTTAATATCAAATAATGAATTGTATTTATAATTTTGTCTTTATCCATATTAATCACTTCCTATTACTTTTTTTAGAATTTTATTTTTTTCAGGTTGATTAGCTAAAGATAAATTAATATGACTTACTTCTTTATTTGAACTATCAACAATAACATCAATTATATCTCCTATTTTATAATTTCGATCATTGGTATAAATAGTATAAGTTTTTTTATCAAAAAAAGCATTATTAAGATCTATTAATTTTACTAGACCTTCTATTCCATTATAAATATCGACATAAAAACCAAATTCATTTACTCCTGTTATCTTACCGGTAAACTTTTCACCAATATGATTTTCCATATATTCAGCTGACTTCATTTTATTAACTTCTCTTTCACATTTATCGGCATTTTGTTCTTTTACTGAAGAATGTTTTGATGCAATAGTTAAATATTTTAATAATGAGTCATTTTTTTCTTTATTATATATAAAGTTCTCTTTATTATATTTATCTAATAATCGATGAACTAATAAATCAGGATATCTTCTGATAGGACTGGTAAAATGAGTATAATTTTCTAAGGATAACCCAAAATGACCAATATTATTTACATCATAAACGGCTTTTTGCATACATCTAAGTAATAAATTAGAATATATTTCATAATTAGGGCTATTTTTTAATTCTTCTAAAATAGTTCTTATTACTTTTGGGTGCATGTTTTTAGGTATTTTAGATATTTTTTCTTTCATTAATCTTACAAATGCAAAAAAATCTTCTAACTTTTCAATATCTGGTTCACCATGAATTCGATATACAAAGGGTAAATCCATATAATTAATATGAGTTGCGACAGTAATATTAGCCGCTATCATAAAATCTTCAATCAAATTTTCTGATTCTATTCTTTCTTTTTTTATTACATCTATTGCTTTTCCATTTTCATCAACAATAATCTTCATTTCTTTACTATCAAAATTGATACAACCATTCTTTTCACGCTTTGTTCTTAAAATATTAGATAATTTTTGCATCCTTTTTAAATCTTGCATAAAAGGTTCATATGAATAATCAAAATTTTTATTTTCTAGAGAATCATTTACTTTTTTATAAGTCATCCTTTTTTTAGAATTGATAACTGAATCAAATAATTCATAATTAACTAATTTACCTTTTTGATCAAATTCCATTACACAACTTTTAGTAAGTCGATCAGTATTTTCATTCAAAGAGCATATTCCGTTTGATAATATAGGAGGAAGTTGAGGTATTACTCTATCAGCTAAATAACAACTAGTTCCTCTTCTATAGGCTTCTTTATCTAATTCACTATTTTCTTTTACATAATGACCTACATCAGCTATATGAACACCTAATAGATAATTACCATTAGGTAAAATTTTTATTGAAATAGCATCATCTAAATCTTTAGCATCATCACCATCAATTGTAAATATAGTTTCATTTCTTAAATCTTTTCTATTATATAAGTCTTGTTCTAAAACTTTGTTGGGTATGCTATTAGCTTCTTTAATTACTTCTTCAGGAAATACTGTTTCTATATCAAACATGGCTGCTTTGCTTAAAATATCTATCCCAGGATCATTAATATGCCCTATTATTTTTATTTCGTCTGCTTTATATATATTTTCTTTAACTATAGAGCCTATTTTAACCGTAACTTTATGTCCTTCAACTACTGAAACATTATTATTTACTGAAAGCAAAATATTCTTCTTTTTTATATCATCAAGTTTGATATATTTTTTATTACCTATTATTATTACTCGCCCAACTTCATAATTTTTTTCATGAGATAATATTTTTAAAACTTTACCTTCATTTTTACCAATCAACTCTACAACAACATTATCACCATCAATAGCATTTTTTAAACTTCTATTATTTATATAAATATCTCTATTAACATAACCTACACCATTTTTAACAATAGTTATTTTATCAAATATAAAATTAGTTTTAGTGTATTTGTGTTTTCTAGTAACTCTTATTTTTAATTCTTTTTCTAAGTCTATTAAAGATTCACAAACATCTTTTAAGTCGATATTGGTTTTTTTAGATATTTCATGTGCATCCACCGGATTTTGTTCATTGTATATGACATTTAATATTTTTGTTTTAATTTCATTATTCATTCTTATTTTTCCCTTCAAGTAAATTATTAATAAAAAAACTAGTTATGTATCTAAAAAAATTCTAATACATAAAACTAGTTAAATCACAAAAAAACAATATTTAAAATAAAAAGATATTTAATTTTTACTACACTTACCATCATTGTTATCCCCCCTGATGATTATATATAGATTATATCTTATAAAATAATTATTTACAAC
>JAQVVC010000022.1 GCA_028699175.1 Bacilli bacterium
GGTTTGTTATACTTTTTTATTATAATTTTTACTATCTATTATATAATAAAATATTTTTTTGACGTTATAATTATTATAAGTTTTATACTGACACTATAAAAAAGTGATAATTTAGTGATATAATAGAAATATATATTTACTTTTATAAGGAGAGATTAATATGACTGATATAGAACAAAAAAAAGCGGCAAAAGAGTTTTCTGAAAGATGGAAAGGCAAGGGCTATGAAAAAGGAGAATCTCAAAAATATTGGATAGATTTATTATCTAATGTTTTAGGAATACCTAATGCCACAGAATTTATTAGATTTGAAGATACAGTCCATATTGACAAAGCAACCGGTTTTATTGATGGATATATCGATAAAACAAAGGTGTTAATAGAACAAAAATCTATAGAAAAAGATTTAAGAAAACCTATAAAGCAATCTGATGGTTCATTATTAAATCCTTTTCAACAGGCTTTAAAATATAGAGCAAATTTGCCATATAATAAACAACCTAGATGGATTATCACTTGTAATTTTAAATCTATGCTTGTTTATGATATGAATAATCCCAATGGCGAACCAGAAGAAATTTTATTAAAAGATTTACCTAAAGAATATTATAGATTATCATTTATAATTGATTCTAAAAATGAACACTTAAAAAAAGAAGAAGAACTTTCATTTAAAGCTGGAGAATTAGTTGGTAAATTATATGATGCTTTCTCTAAAGAATATAAAGATATTAATAATGAACAATCACAAAAAGATTTAAATGAATTGTGTGTAAGATTAGTATTTTGTTTATATGCTGAAGATGCAGGATTATTTGGTAGAAAAAATGTATTCCATGATTATTTAGCAAAACATGATGATTTATCTTTAATGAGAGAAAATCTAATCAAATTATTTAAAACTTTAGATACTCCTGAAAAAGAAAGAGATCAATATCAAGATGAAGAATTAAACCAATTTCCATATGTTAATGGTGGATTATTTTCAAGTGAAAGTATTGAGATCCCAAGGTTTACTGAAGAAATTAAGAATACTTTACTAGCAAGAGCTTCAGATGAATTTAATTGGTCTGAAATATCTCCAACAATATTTGGCGCAGTATTTGAATCAACATTAAATCCAGAAACTCGTAGAGCAGGGGGAATGCATTATACCTCCATTGAAAATATTCACAAAGTAATAGACCCACTATTTTTAAATGAACTAAGAGAAAAATTAAATGAAGCAGAAAGTTATAAAAATGAAAAAACAAGAAATGAAAAATTATTTGAATTTCAAAATTATATTGCTTCATTAAAATTTTTAGATCCCGCATGTGGATCAGGTAATTTTTTAACTGAATCTTATTTATCATTAAGAAGATTAGAAAATGAAGCTATTCAAGTTCAACAAGGTAATGGTGTTATTTCAATTAGTACAAATGATCAAATAAAAGTATCAATTCAACAATTCTATGGAATAGAAATAAATGATTTTGCTGTTAAAGTTGCTAAAACAGCACTTTGGATAGCTGAAGCTCAAATGTATGAAGAAACCCAAAAAATAGTTTATAATGGCAGAAGTATTACAGATTTCTTACCACTTGAAATCTATAATAATATAGTTGAAGGCAATGCTTTAAGAATTGATTGGAATGAAGTATTACCAAATACGAAATGTAATTATATAATGGGGAATCCACCATTTGTTGGTTCAAAATATTCAGATGAATTGCAAAAAGAAGACATGGATTATGTTTTTAAAAAATACCAAAACACAAAATATAGAACACTTGATTATGTTTCTTGCTGGTATGTAATATCCAGTGAATATATAAAGAATAGTAATGGAAGATGCGCATTTGTTTCTACCAATAGTATATGTCAGGGAGAACAAACTGAAATTTTATGGAAAATAATGAATGATAATGATATAAGAATAATATTTGCATACAAAACTTTTAGATGGGATAGTGAAGCATCATTAAAAGCACATGTCCATTGTATTGTTGTTGGCTTTGATTCATTAAGTGATAATATAAATAAGTATATATTTGAAAATGGACGTGTTAATATAGCTTATAATATAAATGCGTATTTAGTTGAAGCTGATAATATTTTTATAAAAAGTAGAAATAGGCCATTAGATAGTAGACTAAAGATGATAGCACCCAATAAGCCATGTGACTATAACAATTTAAAGATTGAAAAAGATGAATATAATTTGTTTATAGAAAAATGTCCGCAATCGAAAAAATGGATTAAGAAAATGGTTGGAGCACAAGAATTTATAAATAATAAAGAAAGATATTGCTTATGGTTAGTTGGATGTGAACCTTCAGAATTAAAAAATATGCAATTGGTTTTACATAGAGTAAATAAATGTAGAGAAGATAGAATTAAGGCAAATACAGCAGAATCTTTGAGACTAGCTGAAACACCGACCTTGTTTAGAGAACAAATTAATCCTGAAAAATATTTAATAATTCCTTGTGTGTCTTCTGAAAGACGTAAATATATTCCAATAGGCTTTTTAGATAAAAATACAATACCAGTAATGGGAACGTTAATAATACCTGATGCTGATTTGCTTTATTTTGGATTATTAACTTCAAATGTACATATGGCATGGATGAGAGCTGTAGCTGGAAGACTAGAAATGCGTTATAGATATTCAAAAGATATTGTTTATAATAATTTTCCTTGGCCTAATCCAACAAAAGAACAAAAAGGAAAAATAGAAAAAACTGCTCAAGCTATTTTAGCTGCTCGTGCATTATATCCAAATAGTTCTTTGGCTGATCTTTATAATGAATTAACAATGCCAGTTGAACTAAGAAAGGCTCATCAAGCAAACGATATTGCTGTTATGGAAGCGTATGGATTTGATTGGAAAAACATGACTGAATCTGAATGTGTTGCTAAACTTATGGAAATGTATCAAGAATTGATGCTGAAAAATAAAAAAGATTAAGATCGAAAATCTTAATCTTTTTTATAAACAATAATGATTGTTAAATTACTAATTATATACAAAACTTTCACAATTGGAATGGTAATTAAAGTCTTTTTTAATTAAAATAAAATGAGCACACAGTGTAACACTGTGTGCTCAGATGAGATAGCAAACTAACTGTTTGTTATCTCTTTAATATTATAGTTTATTTTTAAAAAAATATACCTATTAAAAACCGTTTTTTATATTTCTTGATATTATTGTTGAATCACTAAGTAAACTAGAGGCTTTTAGAATACTATTAGGACCATATTTTTCTTTAATAAAATCAATTGCTTGATTAGCTTTATTAACTGTAGTTATTTCTTCATAAGTTTCAAATAAACTAAGTTGCTGACCAATATCATCTATTAAGCCACCTAAATGAATAGTTATTTGTCTTATCGGTAAATTGTCATAATATTTATCAAAAATATTCATACATACTAAATAAATATCTTTTGAATCTTTAGTTAATTTATCTAATTTCACTCTTTTAGAAAAACCACCACCGATATTTTTAGAATATCTTATTGATAAACAAACCGATGAGGTTCTTTTCTTAGTATCTCTTAATTTTTTAGTTAGTAAATCAATTGTTTCTCTAATAATTAAAGTTATATTTTTAGCATTATAATCTTTAAATAAAACTTGACCATGACTGATAGATTTATTTTTAGGTTCCTTATTTAAATCACTTACAGTAGTTAAATCAATACCATTAGCATGATTCCATAATTCAAGACCTAAAACACCGTATTTTTCTTTTAAAATATTTTTATTAAAACAAGCTAAATCTTTAATAGAAAAGATACCTAAAGAATTTAAATTTTTTTCCATTCGAAAACCAATTCCCCACATTTTAGATAAAGGTTCTATATTCCATAATTTAGTTTTAATATCTTTAAAAGACCATAAAGCAATATTATCTTTATTATTTTTAGCATCTAAATCCATTGCTACTTTAGCTAATATTATATTTGGGCCTATTCCTGCAGTAGCAACTAATCCTGTTTTTTCTTTTACTCTTTCCAAAAGAAATATTGCTAGTTCATAAGGCGTTTTTTTATATAAAGATAAATAATTAGTAACATCTAAAAATACTTCATCAATTGAATAGATGTGCATATCTTCACTAGATATATATTCTTCATATACTTTTATTACTTCATTACTTTTCTTTTGATATAAACCCATTCTTGGGGGAACTTTAAGATATTTAATATTTTTAGGTAAATCATAAATTCTAGTTCTGCCGCCTATTCCAAACTTTTTTAAATAAGGAGTTACTGCTAAAGTCATCGCACCTTTATTATTAGAGCATACTACTAAAGGAGTAGTGAACATATCTAATTTTCTTTCAATGCACTCACAAGCAGCAAAAAAGCTTTTTAAATCAATAGCTATAATACTTCTTTTAACATTTATATTTTCCATATTTTCACCTGCTTAAATTATAGAACATTTGTACTATAATTTCAACTGGTAAATATTGCTTAATTTTGATATAATTTTTATAAGTTAAGGAGGTATTTATATGTATGCTGAAGTATTAGTAGAATATGGAGTTAAATCACTTGATAAAACCTTTACATATATAATACCTGATACTTTAAAAGATAAATTAAAAGTTGGAATGAAAGTAATTGTTCCTTTTGGTAATCAAAAAATTAATGGCTTTGTTATTAATATTAAAGATGAAGAAAGTTATAACCAATTAAAAGAAATAATAAAAATAAGTAATGAAGATTTAGTTTTAAATGAAGAATTATTAGAATTAGGTTTGTACTTAAAAGAAAAAACTTTATGTACTTTAATAACAGCTTACAATACAATGTTTCCAAGTAGTTTAAAAATAAAGACGGTTAACACCAATTATAATTTATACAATGTTTATATTAATTTAAAAGATGAAAAAAAAGCTAGAGAATTTATTTTAAATAATCAAAGAAGTGTTAAAAAGGTTGAACTTATTAATAGATTATTAAATAATGAGCGAATATTAAAAAAAGAATATAATACTTATATAATAAATGAATTATTAGCAAGAGATATTATTTCTTTAAAATATGAAACGAAATATCGATTAAATAGAGAAAAGATAAAAGAAACAAAAATTAAATTAACTAAAGAACAAGAAACTGCTATTAGTAGTGTGAATTTAAATAATAATGGTATTTATTTAATTCATGGGGTGACGGGATCAGGCAAAACTGAAGTATATATGAATTTAATTGAAAAGATTATTAAGATGGGTAAAACAGCTATTATGCTTGTTCCTGAAATAAGTTTAACGACTCAAATAGTAAATCGTTTTTATAACCGATTTGGTTTTAATGTAGCTATTTTTCATAGCGGTTTATCTGATGGTGAAAGACATGATGAATATAAAAAAATAATTAATGGGGAAATTAAAATTGTCGTAGGAACAAGAAGTGCTATATTTACCCCTCTTAAAAATATTGGAATTATTATTATTGATGAAGAACATAGTACTAATTATAAACAAGAAAATAATCCTAGATATAACGCTATTGATATCGCCTTAAAAAGAAGTGAGTATTATAATGCTCCTTTAGTTCTAGGAAGTGCTACGCCATCTTTAGAAGCTTATGCTAGGGGCTTAAAAGGAAATTATAAACTTATAACGATGAAAAATAGAATTGGATTATCTAAAATACCTAAAATTAATATTGTTGATATGAGTTTAGAGGCTAAAAAAAGAAATATGATAATTAGTGAAGCTCTTGATAAAAAAATTAAAGAAAGATTAAAAAACAAAGAGCAAATAATGATATTTTTAAATCGAAGAGGATTTAATACGATAGTTAATTGTGTTAATTGTAGTTATACTTTTAAATGTCCCAATTGTGAAATAAGTTTAACTTATCATAAGTCATCTAATAATTTAAGATGTCATTATTGTGGCTATACAATCTTTAAACCGGAAGTTTGTCCTAGTTGTAAGGAAAAAGCTTTGACTTCATATGGCTTAGGAACCGAAAAATTAGAAGAAACAATTAAAGAAAAATATCCCGAAGCTAAAATTATCAGAATGGATGCTGATACAACAACTAAAAAAGGATCACATGAAAATATTATTAAAAAAATCGAAAATGAAGAAGTAGATATTTTAATAGGTACTCAAATGATATCTAAAGGATTAGATTTTCCTAAAGTAACTTTAGTAGGAGTAATTAATGCTGATGAATCTTTAAATATACCTGATTTTAGAAGTGGAGAATATACTTTTAGTTTACTTAATCAAGTTTCAGGGAGGGCTGGAAGAAGTGATTTAGAAGGGGAAGTTATTATTCAAACCTTTAATCCTGATAATCAAATTATCAACTTTGTAGAAGAAAGTAATTATTTAAATTTATTTAAATATGAAATGAATATTAGAAAGTTATTAAAATATCCCCCTTATTATTACTTAACTATTTTAAAAGTAGCATCTAAAGATTATAATAAAGCATCAACAGATGCAAATAAAATAGCCCATTATTTAAATAAAAATTTGACTAATACTATTATATTAGGACCAACTACGGCAGGAATGTTTAAAATAAATAATATTTATCGTTTTCAAATAATTTTAAAATATAAGAATTTTGATTATATAAAAGAAGCATTAAAATATTTAGATAGTATGTATATTACTGATAAAAATGTTTCTATTGAAATAGATGTTAACCCAGTTAGAATATAATTGCACAAAAAATAAATATATTATATTATTAAATAGAAGTAGGAGGATATATGCAAGGCAAAATTATCGTAATTGAAGGAACGGATTGTTCGGGAAAAGAAACTCAAGCGCGGCTTTTAGTAGATAAATTAAATAAAGAAGGTAAAAAAATAGTATTTATGTCCTTCCCAATGTATGATACACCAACTGGCGAAATAATAGCTGCTAATATTTTAGGGAAATCTGATTATGGAAAATGTACTTTTCCAGAAGGAACAACTAATATACCACCTAAAGTAGCTGCTTTATATTATGCAGCTGATCGACTATATAATGTAAACTTAATTAGAGAATATTTAGATCAAGGTTATATTATCATTATGGATCGTTATGTTGAATCTAATATGGGACATCAAGGAGCTAAATTCGATAATGAAAATGATAAAATAGAAATGTTGTTATGGCTTGAACATTTAGAATTTCAAATGTTGGATTTACCTAAACCTGATAAAGTCATCTTTTTATATTTACCGTATAAATATGGCAAAGAATTAAGATGTAAAAGAAAAGAAAAAGATGGAGCAGAGCGTGATTCAAACCATTTAATTAATGCTGAAAAAACTTACTTTTTAATGGCAGAAAGATATAAATTTAATACCATAAATTGTGTAGCTAATAAAAAGATAAGACCAATTGAAGATATAAATAATGAATTATATGATATTGTAAGTGATTATATTGCAAAATAAGTGTAAAACTTATATTTGTATATATCACTTTTTTATTAATTTTTGTATAATTGAGATACGAGTGAGATTTCTAATTTTATACTCGACATTTTTTTAAATTTGAAAATGTTATCCTTTTATTAAAAGGAGGGTAATATGAAAGTAAAAATATTTGATGAATCTCATGAAAAAGATTTAGAAACATCAATAAATAATTTCTTGTTAAGTGATATTGATGTTATTGATATTAAATATGATATTGATGTAACAGCTAGCGGAGAAGAACAAATTTATTGTTTTTCAGCTATGATAATATATAAAGATTTGTGAGTGACGTATAATGAAAAAAAGCAGTTTTATAGAGGGTACTTTTATAGCTACCGCATCCGTAATATTAGTTAAAATATTAGGGATGCTTTATGTTATCCCTTTTTATATAATTGTTGGCTCAAAAGGGGGAGCTTTATACAGTTATGCTTATAATATCTATTTAATTTTTTTAAGTATCTCATCGGCTGGGATTCCTAGTGCTATTAGTAAAATAATTAGTGAATATAATGCTCTTGGAATGTTAGAAGCTAAAACTAGGGCATTTAAACTCGGTAAAAAGTTTATTGGTTATTTTTCTATTGCTGCTTTTATTATTTTATTTATGTTTGCTGAAGAGTTAGCTTTATTAATATTAGGTAATTTAACTGGAGGTAATACTGTCCAAGATGTAGCTTTTGTAATTAGATGCGTGTCTTTTGCGATTCTAGTTATACCTCATTTAAGTGTAACAAAAGGATACTTACAAGCCCATAGATATATAACTCCTTCATCAAATAGTAATTTATTAGAACAAATAGTAAGAATTTTTGTTATTTTAACTGGTTCATATTTAGCTTATAAAATATTAGATGCCTCTTTAACGATAACAGTTGGAATAGCTGTATCAGGTGCTTTTTTTGGAGGATTAATCGCATATATTTATTTATTAAAAACAATTAGAAAAAATAAAAAAGAACTTAATTTAGATAAAAAATATGAAAGAGATAATATCTCAAATAAAGCTATAGTTAAAAAGATCGGTCAATATGCTTTACCTTTTATAATTATTAATTTAGTTACTCAAATATACAGTTTTACCGATATGGTATTAATTTTAAGAACTCTAGATCATTTAGGCTACTCAGCTTATGATGTTGAATTTATCACGAGTGTTATTTCGACGTGGGGAGTTAAACTTGGGATGATAGTAAACTCAATAGCGATGGGGATGACAGTTGCTTTAATACCTTCAATAGTAGAATCTTATACAAAGAAAAATTGGATAGACTTAAATAAAAAATTTAATAAAGCTTTGCAGATAATTATTTATGTTTCAATACCTCTTACTTTAGGTTTATCTATTTTAGCTACTCCAGTATGGACGGTCTTTTATAATATAAATCATTATGGGGGAGCAATATTACAAGTTTTAATTTTTAATTCACTTGCTGTTAATGTTTATATGATTGTATCTACTAGCTTGCAAAGTATGAATAAATTTAAAGCTGTATATCAATCAGCTATATTTGGATTTTTACTTAATGCAGTATTAGTAATACCTCTTATGATATTATTTAATAACATTAATATTCCAGCCTATTATGGAGCAATATTAGCAACCTTTATTAGTTATTTAGTATCAATTTATATTGGTTTAAAAGCAATTGGCGAAGAACATAAAATGTCATATAAAGATACTTATAAACAAGTATTTAAAATCTTAGTTCCAAGTGTTTTAATGGTTATAACATTACTTGTGATGAATCAATTCTTACCTTTTAATATCTATAGTAGAACTTCTGCTCTTAAATTAATTGTGATTGATGCTATTGTTGGTGGAATTATCTATATTGGAGTTAGTTATAAAATGGGAATTCCAAATCATATCTTTGGTGGTAAAGAATTAAGTAAAGTAATAAAAAAACTTACTTTCGGTAAGTTTCAAATTAAAGAAAAATAATTAAACCATATACATTGAATTAGCATAATTATAATCGCTTTCAGGATAATTTCCTGGGGTTTGACCGGTATCTCCTTCGATTTTATTAATTCTCATTTCTAATCTATTAACATGTCTTTCTAATTTAGATAAACGGGAATCAATATCAGAAGGCATTATGCTGGTTTGTGGCACCATACTTCCTGGCATAACATTTCCTCCTACAGCTGGTCCAGCATAGAAATTAGTATTTGCAGCTACTTGATTGGGAATTAAACTTGGACCCATTTGGCCCATTCCGGGATTCATGCTATTATAACCGTATCCAGAGAAAAAAGTATTTCGATCTTTTTTCATTAACTTCACCTCTAGACTATTATATGTGTTAGTTTATAAAATGTTTAAAAAAGGAGTAAAATATGAGATTAAGAAAAATTAAAAATGCTAAAGAAATAATTATAAATCATCCTTTAGTGATTAAAGAATTAAATAGTGAAACATTTCTAAATAATAATCCTATTTCAATTGAAATAGGAACTGGGAAAGGTGATTTTATTATTGAAATGGCTAAAAAATATCCTCATATAAATTTTATTGGGATAGAAAAGTATGATTCAGTACTAGTTAGAGCACTTGAAAAATTAGATGAAATAATACCTAATTTAAGATTTATATGTAATGATGCAAGATTTATTAATGATTATATAAAAATTAAGGTTAATAACCTCTATTTAAATTTTTCTGATCCATGGCCGAAAAAACGACATGAAAAAAGAAGATTAACTAGTAAAGATTTTTTAGATCAATATGAAAAAATATTTGATCAAGAAATTAATATCTACTTAAAAACTGATAATAAAGGTTTATTTGCTTATTCGATATTATCCTTAAGTAATAATAATTATATCTTTAAGGATCTATCTTTAGATTTACATCAAGAAAAGATTTCTAATGTCCTTACTGAATATGAAAAAAAGTTTAGTTTATTGGGTTTAACTATTAATTATTTACATGCTTTTAAAAAGATTTAAAAAACTGTCTTTTTTTGTTATACTATGATTAGGAGTTAAATATGAAAAAAATATTATTAATAATTGTTTTACTTATTACTGCTTCAGGATGTGTTAAAATTAATGATAATGATATCTCTATTTTAGTAAATGAAGTTCAAAATAGTAAACTCGAATTAAGTAATATCCATCGTCAAGGATATAAATACTATTTACCAGTTGGTCTTATGGTTAATAAAACTGAAGATTTTAATGAAATAATTGTAAATAAAAATATTAAATATTATTTGTATGTTGATATTGTTAGTTATTATAATAAAATAGAAAAAGATTATAAAATTAATGATAAAGCGTTTATAAGTGAAGATATTTCAAATAATGATAAAAAGGGTTATTTAGAAGTAAACCAAAAAAATGATAAATATTTAATTGAAATAATGTATAATTATGCTAAAATAGAATTGATAGTAAATAAAGATAATTTGGAAGAGGCAATTACTAATTCAATAATTATCTTATCTACAATCAAATATAATAATGATATTATTGAAAATATAATGGGTGAAAATGTATTAAACTTTAACGAAGAACAACTAGATATATTTGAAGCAAAAGGTAGTGAAAGCAATTTCTTAGAATATATTCAAGAATATGATGCATATGAAGGAACCGAAATTCCAGATTTAGATTTAATTAATTAAGGAGAGTAATATTTGTGGGAATATTTAAAAAATTAAAAGATGTTTTATTTGAAATTGAAGAAGATGAACTTCCAGTGATAACTAAAGAAGATGTTAAAAAGGAAAGTCATAAAAAAATACCGAAATATCAAGAAGAAAATACTATTCAAGAAATTAAAATTCCAAAAGAAGAATTGGATGATAAAAAAGAATTAGAGAAAACCTTTAATTTTCCTCTTGATGTAGAAGAAAATAAAATATCAAGAAGAAATAAAATTGATTATAAAGAAAAAGAAGATTATCTGGATATCTTTAATGAACAAAATTTTAATAAAAGAGTAGAAACAAAAAGTAGGGATTTAATTAGAGATAATCATGAAAAAGATTCTAGACCATCAAAAGTATTTAAGGCTACCCCAATAATATCTCCAGTTTATGGTATACTTGATCAAAATTATAGTAAAGATGATGTAATTGTTAAAACAGATATAGGGATAAAAGGGCGCGATCTAGATGAAGTTAGAAAAAAAGCTTATGGAATAGAAAACAAAAAGAATAAAACAGATGATAAAAAAGTTACTCCCGATGAATTTGATGATTCCCTTAAAACATTAGACGAAATTTTAATGGAAGAAGATAAATCAACTAAAGAAATTAAACTTCCAAAGAAAAAAGACTATATCGAAGAAACAGAAGCAAAAATAAGCGAGACTAAAATAGTTCAAAACATAGATGATAACACCGAGACAGATTTATTTAACTTAATTGATTCTATGTATGAAGATAGAGAAGGAGAGGAAGAATAATGGAAACATTAGCAGCAGTATTACCAATTATCATTTACTTTTTATTAATAATATTGTTAATAGTTGTAATTATTTTAGGTATTAAGCTTATAATAACAATAGATAAAGTAAATGTAATAGCAGAAGATATTAGAGAAAAAGTCAAATCATTAAATACAATTTTTGAACTTATTAACTTTACATCTAATAAATTCAGCTATTTAAGTACTAAAGTAATAGATTCAATTACTAGTTTAATCAATAAAGTATTTGGATTAAAAAGTGGAAAGGATGATGATTATGTCTAAAAATAGAAAATGTAATCTTTTAAAAGGGCTTGTGATAGGAGCAGGGTTAGGACTTTTGTTTGCACCTAAAAAAGGATCTGAAACTAGAAAGGATTTAATTAACAAAATTAATGAATTATCTGAAAAAATAAAAGATATTGAACTTGATGATGTTAAAGAAACTTTATCAATAAAAATTGATGGATTAAAATCTGAACTAGCGGACTTAGATAAAGAAAAAGTAGCTGCTATTACGAGAAAAAAAGCCGAAGATATTAAAAATAAAGCCGAAGAATTATATAAATTGGCAGTCGAAAAAGGTACTCCAGTATTAGAAAAAGCGGCTGATGAAATTAGAAAGAAAACGGCAGAATTATTAAAAGAAACAGCTACTAAACTTGATAATAAGCAAAAAGAAAGTACTCCTAAAACAACACCTAAAAAATAACACTACAAGTGTTTTTTTATTTTAAACTATCATGAT
>JAQVVC010000023.1 GCA_028699175.1 Bacilli bacterium
TATATTCAATGGTTTATATTAAGCAAAATTGGTTGGATTATTTTGATATTATTGCCTGCATTAGGAATAATAGTTTATGATGTGATGAAGTTATTTAATATTATGGGAGTAAATGAAAATGCTAAAGACATAAATAATAACTCAACAATATTAGGTTATAATAGAAATGCTGAAAATAAAAAAATTGAAGCAACAATTGAAAAAATTAAAAAGAAACAATTTTCTATGAAAGATAAAGAATAGTTACATATTATAAGTTTGACAAATGAAAAAAATAATGATAGTATAAAAAACATTAAATGATTCAGGGGTGATTTATTATGTACGAAAATGAACAAATTAAATTCGATTGGAAAGGTTTCATATTAAAACTAATTTTTATAATAATAGTTTTGATATTAATTATTAAATTACTTCCTTTAAAAAGAAATGAAAATAAAGTTAAAAGTGAAGTTTTTGTTAATAATTTAAATGTAATGAGAAATACTAGTGATACTTATTTTACTATAGATAATCTTCCTTATGAAACTGGAAAAAGTTCTAAAATCAGCTTAAAAGATTTAATTAGTGTAGGGGCTATTAAAACATTAAAAGACGCTGATGGAACTCCTTGTAATGAAGATACTAGTTATATTAAGGTTACTAAAGAAACTGATGGACACAAATTCGAATTTCATCTAGTTTGTAATAATGAAGAAGATACAACATATTTAACAAAAAAATACAATAAAAAAACAGAAACAACTAAAGATACTTCAACAACAACTACTAAAAAGATAATAAAAAAGGCTGATAATTATAATAATACGGGAAGTTATACTAATAAACCTACTCAAAATGTAACTGTAACAAGAAAAGTTGTAAAATCTACAACAATATCTAATAAAGTAGTTATTATATTTAATCCAAATGGTGGAACAAAAATAAATAGTCAATATATAATTAAGGGTACTATACCTTCAAAACCAATTAATCCAACAAAATACGGTTATACATTCGTTGGATGGAGTTATAATAATAAAAATTATAATTTTAATGCTCCTGTAAATCAAAACATAATATTAGTAGCTAAATGGAAAGCTAATTAATTTATAGATACAAAAAGATAAGATTTAATTCTTATTTTTTTTAACAAAAAAACATCTTATATAAGGATGTTTTAAAATATTTATTTTATTATATAGGGATCTTCTAGAGTTCCTGTTCCAGATGAATATAAGACATCTTTATTCAAATGAGCTACTATTTTAATAGGACTTGAATTAGAAGCTGAGGAAAGGGATAAAGAACTACTTATTCTATAAACTTTATCAGATGTTTCTGAATCTGCTGTTATTGTCCAGGTATAAGCTGAATCAGATGCTAAATAATTATAATTTATACAACTTATATCTAAAGTACTAGAACAATTCGGGTCTAAACTAGCTAATAAATATTCATTTGCTTGAACTAAACCAAATATTTGATCTTCTATTGTTTTAGAACATTCTACTTGACCATTATTAATAGTTTCATTAATTGATCTTTTTCCAATGCATAAATCATGTTTAACGAAATAGGCACGATTATCATTGGTAAATTCATCATCATTATTATAAATTTTATTTAAAGTATCTTTTATTCGACTATTAATATCATTTGTAACAAAATCATTTATTCCGGATTTCATTTTCTTTTCAATATTATATCTATTATCCCATGTAAATGATTTACCTCTTGTTGTGTCAATTATTCTTAATGTTCCATCACTATTAATTTTTATTATTTGCCATATTTTATCTGCAAAAGAAAGATAGTTATTTAAATTTTCTCCTCGATATATATATATATCATCATATTTATATAGTCCACTTCCAGTAGTTACTAAATTTTTACTTTCAGTTAATTTATCTACTAATGTTTTTGTAGAAATATCATTACAAGTAAGTTTTGGTATATATAAATAATAACCATTATTATTTGATACCATTATTTCACCACTACATGTTTCTCCAGTTGTTAAGATTAAATTTTTAATTTTATTATCAGTTACAAAATGTTGGGCAGATACTGAAACAGTTTCGCCTTCATTAGGAAGAGCATTTTTATTATCTTTATAATAATTTTTAGTTAAAACTATTAATCGATCTTCTAATTCAACAAAATCATATTTCTTATTTTTACCACAACTTGTTATTAAGGCAATTATTATAATTAATAAAATTAAAGCGCCAATAGCTAATGCCATTTTTTTTAATAATTTTTCTTCAATTTTCATAGATATTATTACTCCCCGTTTCTAAATAAATTATATCAAAATAAAGATATTATTACAATTAATTATTTTATATGAATGGTTATTATGTTATGATAATAATGAAAGAGGAAGTTTTATGAAAAAAAAGAAAAAAAAGAAAAATAAGATAAATATTAATAAAAAAGCAAACTATATATTAGGGGGGATATTTTTACTTATTTTAATTTTTATAGGTATATATTATTTTATTTATAATAAAAAACCTTTAGATGTTAATGTTGAAAAAGAACCTAAAACAGTAGAAAAAGAAAAAAGCTTGCAAATAGTTGATTTAGATTCAAAAACTAGACCTTATGCAGTTATGATAAATAATATTGGAGTTGCTAGGCCATTACAAAGTGGACTTCAAGATGCTTATATTATGTATGAAATCATTGTTGAAGGGGGACTTACACGTTATTTAGCATTATTTATCGATAAAGATATAGAAAGAATCGGCTCTATTAGAAGTGCTCGTCATTATTATTTAGATTATGCTTTAGAAAATGATGCCTTTTATGTTCATCATGGTCAGTCACCCCAAGCCCAAGCTCAATTTTCTACTTTAGGAGTTGATCGTATTGTAGTTGGTGATACTAAAACGGGGTGGAGAGATAAAAAATTAAAAGTAGCCAGTGAACATACATTATTTACTAGTACTGAAAAATTAGCAAAAGGCATTGGTAGTAAAAGAACTGAAAGGAAAAAGGAGTTATTATTAGATTATAGTATTGAAGAAATTAATTTAGATAAATATAATGATGCAAAAATAGCTAATAATGTTGATATTCAATATTCTAATCATGTAAAATCTTCTTATGTTTATGATTCAATTTCTAAAAATTATAAAAGATTTGTTAATGGTAAAAAGCATATTGATTATGTTACAGAAAAACAATATAGTTTTAAAAATATTATTACTTATCAAGTAAAAAATTACTCAATAAAAGGAGATAGTAGTGGAAGACAAGACCTTAATAATATTGGTGAAGGGACTGGATATTATATAACTAATGGTTACGCAGTTCCAATTACATGGAGTAAGTCATCTAGAAGTTCACAAACTGTTTATAAATATCAAAATGGTGAAGAAATAATTGTAAATGATGGAAATACTTTTATTCAAATTCAACCATTAAATAAAAGTTTAATAATTAATTAATATTTAGAATATACTTTAATAAGTAAAGATAGAAAGGGAGAACGTAGTGAAAGAATTTATAGTTGATCATTATTTATTAATAATGATTGTAGCTGCATTTTTAATATTTGCGCTAATAGGTTATATAATTGATACTGCTAGAAACAAAAATAAAGGTAATAATGTTAACGAGTTAAAGGAAGAAAATACTCTTTTAACAGAAAATTTGGTGCCAGATATTCAGCCGGAAGTTGAAGAGCCTGAAAATAATACTGAAGAAATTTCACCTCAAATTACGGATGTAGAGAGCGATAATACTAAAAATGATTTTGTGCTTACAGAACCAAACAATACAGAAGATCCAGAACCAGTAAAAAACAGTGAAGAAGCAAAAGATAATAAATAGTATTATCTTTTTTAAATGTGTGATAGTATTTCGTTAAAAATTTTGATATAATATCTATACTACTAAAGGAGTGATATTTATATGACGTTAATGTCATTATGGAATATAGTAACAAAAATAATTGATATAAGTATAGTATGGTTTATCTTTTATTATTTACTTAAAAATTTAAAAAACAATGTAAAATTAGTATTAATATTTAAAGGTGTAGCAATAGTTGTTATTATTAAGATTTTTAGTAATTTATTAAACTTATATACTGTTGGGGTACTTTTAGAATATGTAATATCTTGGGGCCCATTAGCGCTTATAATTATCTTTCAACCTGAAATTAGAGCCGTTTTAGAATCAATAGGAAGAAGTCAACTATTAGGAAGACATAAGGTTTTAACAGTTGATGAAAGAGAAAGAGTTGTCTTTGAAATTATGGGGGCTATCGAATATTTAAAAAGAAATCGAATTGGAGCATTAATAATAATTGAAAGAAATGTATCTTTACAAGAATATATAGCGCCAGCTCATAAAATATATGCAGATATTACATCTGTATTATTGGAATCAATATTTTTCCCAGCCAATCCATTACATGATGGAGGGGTAATTATTCAAGGAGATCGTTTAACTTGCGCTGGAGCTGTTTTTAAAACAAGCATGAATCCGAGTGTAAATAAAAAGTTAGGAACTCGTCATCGAGCTGCTCTTGGAATTGCTGAAGAAACAGATGCAATAGCATTAATTGTATCAGAAGAAACAGGAAGAATTAGTATTGCTTTTGATAGTAATTTAAACTATAATTTAACTTTAGAAGAATTTAGATTGTTATTATTAGAAGAATTGAAACCAAAAATGGAAGCTTTCTATGATGCAGATGATGAGGAAGGTGAAGATGATGAATAAAATATTCAAAATTTTAGGATCATTTTTCAAATTCATTTATAATATAATAGATAAATATATTATTATACCAATAAGCAGAATTATTTATCGAATTAGTGAATTATCTAAAAATAATGGTGGTAGATTTGAAAGAATATTGAATCGACCAAATATATTAATATATATCTCTCTATTTTGTGCAATTATAATGTTTTTATTGATTGATACTAAAGCAATTAGTTTAGTAACTGAAGAAGCTGAAGTTTTAACAGCTCAACCTGTTAAGCTTATTTATAATGAAGAAGCTTATGTAGTTGAAGGGGTTCCTGAAACAGTCGATATTACTTTAATAGGAAGAAAAAGTGATTTATATTTAGCTAAACAATTAGGAGAGCATGAAGTTATACTTGATTTAAGTGGATATACTACCGGACAATATAAAGTAAAATTTAAATATAATCATAGTATAGGTACGGTTAATTATAAATTAGACCCAAGTAGTATTACTGTTAAAATAAGCGAAAAGATAAGTACGGTTAAATCTTTATCATATGATTTATTATATCAAGATAAATTAGATAATAAGTTATCAATAAAAGATGTGAAATTAGATCGTAATGAAGTTATTGTTAAAGGTTCAGCAGAAGCCTTAGAAGCTGTATCTTCAGTTAAAGCTTTAATCGATTTAAAAGCTGCAAATTTAACTGAAAAAGGGACATTTACTGTCGATTCAATAATACTAGTAGCATATGATAATAACGGGGCTAAAATTGAAAATGTAGAAATCGTGCCAGCTAAAGTGAGTGCTTCAATAGTTGTAGATTCTTATTATGTTGAATTGCCAGTTAAATTAGTTACTGAAGGAACATTAACAGTTGGATATGCTATTTCAAATGTAACTAGTTCAGTAAATAAAGTGAAAGTATATGGAGAACAATCTATCATTGATGAATTAAAATATATTGAAGCTGGTATTAATATTGATGGTTTAAGTACTGCAAAAACTTTTAATGTTTCGTTAACTAAACCAGCGGGAGTTAGATTTATGACTGAAACAACTACAAGTGTCGATGTGACTTTACAATCAGAAGTAAGCAAAGAATTTGCTAATATACAAGTAGAATCGATAAATTTAGGAAGTAGTTATAGTGTGGGAGCAGTTAGTGAAGCTGATCGTGTTATTACAGTTATTGCTAAAGGAGTTCAAAGTGTGCTTGATAATATTGAATTAACTTCTATAAAAGCTCAAATAGATTTGAGTGGATATGGTCCTGGTACTCATGAAGTTCCGATAATTTTATCAATTGATGATATTAGAGTAAATTTAATACCTAAAGTTACTACTATAAAAGTAAAAGTAGTAGAAAAAGGTTAAGATAAAAAGTAGTAATTCTACTTTTTTTTGTTGATCTATGATAATATTATAATAGGTGATATTAATGAGAAAAGGATTTACATTAGTAGAAACTATTACATCAATAATTATTATTTCTATGATAATTATTATTGCTATGCCGGCATACAATGGTATCGATAAAACAATTAAAGAAACAACTTATAATAATAAAATAAAATCAATAGAATCAGCTACTCTTAAATATGCAAATGAATATTGGCTTGATGAAATAAAACCAGAAGAATGTCTTAGTAATTGCTTTAAATGCTATGAATTATATAATGATATAGTAGCTAAAGGCGTTTATTTAGCAGAAACAACAGATGATAATGATGGAACACCAAAAATAAATAATCCTATAACCAATAGGAAACTTGATGGATATATAAAACTTACTTTTACAATCGAAGATGCTTCATTAAGTGCTGAATTTGTAACTGATTGTGAGTAATATAATAAATAAATTAATCATAAATAAAGGAGAAATAAATGAAAAAAATATTAATGATAATATTAGATGGTTTCGGGATAAGAGAAGAAGAGCATGGTAATGCTATAAAAAGAGCAAATATGCCTTATTTCAATAAAATATGGAATGAATATCCTCATTCAATATTAGAGGCATCAGGGGAATTTGTTGGATTACCTGAAAATCAATTTGGAAATAGTGAAATATGTCACGGAGTATTGGCGCTAGGTCGTAAAATAAAACAAAAAATGACCGTAATTAATGAAGAGGTAAATAAAAATAATATCTATAAAAATAATAATTTAATCGATTTAATTAATCATGTTAAAACAAATAATTCTAACTTACACTTAATGGGTCTTTTATCAGATGGTGGCGTTCATAGCCATTTAGGATATATTTTAAAGTTTATTCCAATATTAAAAAATATGGGAATAAAAAAACTATATTTTCATGTTATTACTGATGGTAGAGATACTGCCATTAATACTTCTCTAAATTATATTAATCAACTACAAAATGTTTTTAATGAACAAGGATTAGGAGAAATTGCAACAGTATGTGGTAGATATTTTGCTATGGATCGAGATAATAAATATGAAAGGACTAAACATTATTATAATATGGTCGTTAATGGTCAAGGGTTAAGAATTTTAAATTTAGAAACTGCCATTAAGAATTGTTATAATAAAAATATATATGATGAATTTATTCCACCCTTATTATTAAATAGTAATATTAAATTAGAAGAGCATGATGCTTTATTATGGCTGAATTTTAGGCATGATAGAGCAATCCAAATATTAAATTCTATTAATGATCGAGAATTTAATGGCTTTCAAAATAAAATAATTAATAATTTAAAAGTGTATACTTTATTTAAACAAGAAGATATTAAGAATGTAACGCCTTTATTTGAATTTAATGAAGAAGAATTATATCCGATTGGTGAATATTTTTCTGATTTAGGATTAACACAAGCAAGAATTGCTGAAACAGAAAAATATTCTCATGTAACTAAATTTTTTAATTCTGAAAAATCAAAAAAATTTAAAGGAACAGACAATTATTTAATACCTAGTCCAAGTGTAAGTACATATGATTTAACCCCAATTATGAGCGCTAAAGAAGTTACTAAAAAAACAATTAAATGTTTAGAGAAAGATTATGATTTTGTACTTGTAAATTATGCTAATCCTGATATGGTTGGACATACTGGTAACTATAAAGCAACTATTATGGCATTAGAAGGTTTAGATAAATGTTTGGAAGAATTAATATCTAGTGCTGAGGATAATTTTTATAAAGTGTTATTAGTTGCAGATCATGGTAATGCCGATACTATGCTAGATGAAAATAATAATCCAGTAACTACTCATTCAATGTCACCGGTACCATTTATTTTGATGGATAAAAATATTATTTTAAAAAATAAAGGAGATTTAACTAATGTAGCACCAACATTGCTAAAATATTTAGATATAGCAATACCTAAAGATATGAAAGAATCAAAATCACTTATAATTGAAGATATTTAATGTAAAGTGATAAAAAATAAATGACTAATTGAATTATTTATTTTTTTTATTGATATAATTATTATGGAGGGATAAAAAGTGGATTATAATATATTAAGAGAAAATGACATAAGAGGGAAATATCCTGATCAAATTAATTCTCAAATAGCCGAAAAAATTGGTAAAGCTTTTGGAACATATATAAAGTTAAAAAAAGAAATATCTTGTGTAGTCGGTCATGATAATAGAATTAGTGGTGAAGTGTTACACGAAGCATTAATAAAAGGTATATTAAGTACTGGTATTAATGTAATAGATATCGGTTTATCAACAACACCATTATTTAATTTTTCTAGCAGAGAATTAAAGGTTCTTTATGGAATTATAATTACTGCAAGTCATAATCCGTCAGGTGATAATGGTTTTAAAGTATTTGGAGAAAATTATTTACATTTAGATCATGATGAATTAAATATCTTTTATAAGATAATTAAAGAAGAAAAATTTGCAACTGGAAATGGTACTCTAAATAAAATTAACTATCAAGAAGAATACGTTCAAATGTTGGTATCAAAAGCTAAAATTACTAAACCATTAAAAGTAGTAATTGATACTGGAAACGGCACAACATCTATTATAGTGAAAGAAGTATTTGATAAATTAGGATTAGATGTTATATATTTAAATGCTGAAAGTGATGGTAGTTTTCCAGTTCATAATCCAGATCCTAATGATGAAGAAAATTTAAAAGTTTTAAAAAATAAAATATTAGAGTTAAAAGCTGATGTTGGAATCGGTTTTGATGGTGATGGTGATAGGGTAGGTATTGTTGATGAAAAAGGCAATATGATTCCTACTGACATTTTAATTGGGGTGTTTGCTAATGAAATTATTCCAATATCTGATAATAAAAAAGTAATTATAGATGTTAAATGTTCTAAAGCATTAGAACAAGAAATAAATCGGATTGGTGGTATCCCCATGATGTTGAAAAATGGTTCTGCTTATATTGAAACAATGGTTTATAAAACGCCTGTTCTTATTGGTGGAGAATACTCAGGCCATATCTTTTTTAGAGATGATTTTGATGGTTACGATGATGGTATATATGCCGGAATTAGATTTTTAAATATCTTGTCAAATACCAATAAAAAAAGTTCTGAAACCTATGAGCATATGAATAAATATTATAATACCCCTGAAATCAGAATTAATACATCTGATGATTTAAAATGGAATATAGTTGACCAAATTAAAAATTATGCTGTGACTAAATATGAAAATGTAAATACTATTGATGGTGTAAGAGTAGATTATGATGATGGCTTTTCATTAATAAGATGTAGTAATACAAGCCCATGCATTACATTAAGATTTGAAGCAGCTAATGAAAAAGAATTAGACATTCGCAAAAGAGAATTTATTAATTTACTAGAATATTATAAAAAAAATTGAGGATTATTACTTGGATAAGTAATAGTTTTTTCTTTTGGTTGAATGTTATTTTTAATTACTTTGGCTTCCGAATTAGGCATTTTATTATTGATTTTAATTAAATTATAAGCGCTTCGCACATTTTTTATTAAAGGTTTAGTTTGTTGATAAAGAGGAATTACTTGATTTGCAATTCCTAAAGTTTTTGATAAACCGGTTAATATTTTTCCTAAAGACAAGGAATTATTATAATTCATTAGTTTCACCTAATTAATTATATGCTATATAATTAAAATAGTTGAATCTCAAACTAAACGCAACTTATTTTAAATAAATAAAATTTATTGTATTTAGTTTTTTAAAAAACATAAATCATTAAAATAGTTTAATATAAAAATATTTTATGCTATAATAAATGATAGTAGAAGGGTGTAATTGTGATGGAAAATAAATCTAAAAAAAGTAACAATCCTTTTAAAATATTGTATTTAATTTTTATGTATTTTTTTCTAGGTTGTTATTATGTTTTATACGGATTAATATACCCTTTTAGAATATTTTTTAAAATTTTCAGTGATAGTGTCTATAAAATATATATAAAAAACAAAAAGAAACAAATAAATATAGAAGATATTGCCCCCAATGAATCAGCCAATTTAAATATTGGAGCTGAAGAAACTATTATTGATCATATAGATGAAATAAAAGCCGATGAAAAAAAACCTCGATTAAGTAAAAGAAAACAAGCTAAAGAAGATGCAATTAGAAATAAGTTAATTAGTTCTCTTCAAGAAGAAACTGGTAGAAGTGAAAAACCTTTAACATTTAGATATACTGCAATTAATAATGAAGGAAAAAAAGAAATTAATATATTTATTGCTTTTTCAAAAATGGAAGTATATACCTACTTAGAAAATGAAGGTTATAATGTTTTAAAAATTGAAACATCTAAGTTGATTGAATTATTATATGGACCGACCTCTTTTAATGCAACTAAATTTAAAAATAAAGATTTAATATTCTGGCTTACTCAATTATCAACCTATATAAAATCAGGTATTCCATTAACTGATTCAATGAGAATATTAGGAAAACAAATGAGTAAAGATACTAGTAAGAAAAGAGTATTTGATTCAATAATATACTACTTAACATTAGGTGAATCTTTTTCTTCGGCTTTAGAAAAACAAAATAATATTTTTCCTCAGCTTCTAATAAATATGATTAAAGCTGCTGAAGCAACTGGAGAACTTGAAGCAACTCTTGATGATATGGCATTATATTATACTGATATGGAGACAACCAGAAAACAAATGGTTAGTGCAATGAGTTATCCTACTATTATTCTGGTATTTTCATTAGGAGTAGTGTCTTTTATACTTATATATGTTATTCCTAAATTTCAAGATGTTTATGCTCAAGCAGGAGCAACTTTAAATTCTTTTACATCGGGAATAATTATAGCAAGTAAGTTTTTAAATAACAACTTTTTATATATTTTATTAGTTACAATAATTATAATTTTAACTATTATTCTTTTATATCGAAAAGTTAAAGCATTTAGATATCAATTTCAAATAATATTAATGAAATTACCATTGATAAGCAAAATTATAATATATAAAGAAATGAATATATTTGCTAAAACTTTTTCTTCATTATTAAAAAATAATGTTTTTATTACAGAAAGTATTAGTATTTTAACAAATATAACAACTAATGAAATTTATAAAGAAATTATGATTAATACAATAGATAATATTGCTAAGGGTGAAAAAATTTCCCAAGCATTTAAAAATCATTGGGCTGTTCCAGATGTAGCATATTATATGATTGTTACAGGTGAATCTACTGGAGAACTTGCTGATATGATGAGTAAAGTAGCTGACTATTATCAAACCAGCCATAAATCAATTATAAATAGTATGAAAAGTTTTATCGAACCGGCAATGATTATTTTCTTGGCTGTTGTTGTTGGTGGAATAGTAATGGCAGTTATATTACCAATGTTTGGTTTATATCAAGAAATACAGTAGGTAGATATGATAATATTTATATTTATACTTGGTTTATTACTAGGATCCTTTTATAACGTAGTAGGTATTAGACTATTAAAAAATGAATCTATTGTTAAACCGAGAAGTCACTGTCCTAAATGTCAACATCAATTATCATGGTATGAGAATATACCTGTTATTTCTTATCTCTTTTTATTAGGAAAATGTAAAAATTGTAAACAAAAAATATCTTTAATGTATCCTGCTATGGAATTATTAACGGCAATACTATTTATGATAAGTTATTTATTATTTGGTATCAGTGGAGAATTTTTTATAGCTATAATATTATCTAGTTTGGTAGTTTTAATATTTATAACTGATTCTAAAGATATGATAATACTAGATGAAGCAATTATTGTAAGTGGAGTATTAATATTTATTATAAAAATAATATTTGAAGGAATAATAGCAGCTTTGGCAAGTATATCTTATGGGTTTTTAATATTTATTTTTATTTTTTCATTTATGTTATTTGGAAATTTTATTTTTAAAAAAGAATCTTTAGGTGGGGGAGATATAAAATTATCTTTTATTGCCGGCATGGTTTTAGGAATTCCTTTAGGAATATTTTATGTAATTTTAGGCTCTTTTTTAGCTTTTCCATATGCTATATATGTTTCTATTAAAAATGAAGATGGAATTTTACCTTTTGGACCTTTTTTAGCCGTAAGCTTATTGTTATGTTATTGTAATTCAGATATGATATTAGAATTTTTAAAAGCTTTATTAAATATAACATAGTCTAAAAATACCTAGTGGTATTTTTTTTATAACATCATAATATTTAATGTGGTCTTATGAAAAAAATTATATTATTATTAATTATGCTTTTCCCTCTTAATGTAAATGCAATAAATGCAACTGCATATATCGTTATGGATTCAGATAATAATCGAGTATTAGAAGGTCATAATATTAATGCTCCTTATTTAATTGCGTCTATTACTAA
>JAQVVC010000002.1:0-6630 GCA_028699175.1 Bacilli bacterium
TGATAAAATATATAATTATTATGACAAAAAAGGAATAGAAATTATTATTTATGGTGTTAATAATAATATTAATAAAAATTTAAATAAAGACTATATAAAAAAGACTAAATATATTATTTAGTTGAATTAATAAAATTTTAATGATAAAATGTTATTGTCTAGAGGTGGTAAAATGCTAGAAAAAACAAATCTATATAATTCTGAAATTTTTGAAGATGCTTTAATTAAAAAAACGCTTCAGGAAGTATATATTTCTCTTGAAGAAAGGGGATATAATCCCGTTAATCAACTAGTTGGATACTTTATAAGTGGAGATCCTGGTTATATTTCATCATATCAAGATGCTCGTGGAAAAATATCAGAATTAGATCGATCTAAAGTACTTATAACTGTACTGAAAGATTATTTAGATAAATGAAACATTTAGGAATGGATTTAGGAACTAAAACTTTAGGTCTTGCTACTAGTGATAAACTAGGTATTATTGCATCACCTTATAAGTTAATAAGGTTTAATGATATTAATTTATTAATTGAAGAATTACTCGAAATTATAGCAAAAGAAAAAATAGAAGTTCTAGTTTTAGGGTATCCTAAAAATATGGATAATTCTTTAGGTTATGCAGTTCAAAGAACAATTAAATTTAAAGAATTATTACAAAGCAAATGTGATTTACCACTATATTTAATTGATGAGCGTTTAAGTACTGTAGAAGCAGAAAATATGCTCATTGATGCAAATGTATCTAGAAAAAAAAGAAAAAAAATAATTGATGAGGTATCAGCAAGTATAATATTAGATACTTATCTAAGGAAAGTTGGTTAAAATGGATAAAAGCACTGGAAAAATTACAATAAAAAATAATGAAGGAAATCAAATAGAATGTGATGTTTTATTTACATTTGATGATGAAGCAACAAAAAATAGTTATATTGTATTTACAGATAATACTTTAGATGAAAGCGGTAATATTAAAGTATATGCTAATACTTTTGATCCTGAAGGTAAAACCGATGATTTAGGTGAAATAAAAACTGAAAAAGAATGGCAAATCATTGAAAATTTACTAGCTTCATTACAAGAAAAAATAGGAGAAGCAGAAAATGGGTCAAAATCTGGAGAAGAAACAATATAATTTAGATTATATTATTTCCAAAATTATTACGATAATTACTATTTTGGGAGTGTTAGCACTTATAGTATTTATTAGTGCGTCTCTTTTTTTCTTAGCTCCAATTGATAGTAAGGATGAAGCTTTAGTTGATTTTCAAGTTAAAGAAGGAGCATCTAAAATTCAAATCGCTGAAGAATTAGATAAAGCAGGAATAATTAAAAATGCTTTCTTTTTTAAGTTTTATATGAAAATTAATGAACATGAAATATATCCAGGAACATATCAATTATCAAAAAGTATGTCGGTTGATGAAATTATAAAAATATTAAATAGTGGTAATTCTTTAGAAAATGAAACAATAACTGTTACTTTTATTGAAGGAAAAAGATTTATAAGTTATGTAAAACAAATAAGCGAAGTTTTTGTCCTTTCTGAAAGTGATATTTTAGCGAAATTATCTAACGAAGAATATTTAACTTCTTTAATAGATAAATATTGGTTTTTAAATGAATCAATATTAAATAAAGAAGTCAAATATCCCTTAGAAGGTTATTTGTTTCCTGATACATATATAATTAAAAAGAGTGCATCGATAGAAGATATTATTAATATAATGCTTACTACTATGGATCAAAAATTAACTATTTATAAAGACGAAATTAATTTATCCAATTATAAAATAAATGAATTAATTACATTAGCTTCAATTATTGAGTTAGAAGGAGCTAATAGTTTAGATCGAGCTGGAGTAGCGGGCGTATTTTATAATCGATTAAAAAATGGTTGGACATTAGGTTCAGATGTTACTACTTATTATGCTGTTGATAAGAATTTTGATGTTGATTTATCATTAAATGATATAAATTTATGTAGTCCTTATAATACGAGGGGAACATGTGTACATGGACTTCCTATCGGACCTATTGCAAGTCCTAGTTTAGCCTCAATTTCGGCAGTAATAGAACCTACAAATCATGAATATTTTTACTTCGTTGCTGATAAATCAAAAAATACTCATTATAGCAAGACAGAAGCTGAACATCGTGATATAATAAATAAGTTAAAAAAAGAAGGCAATTGGTTTGAATATTAGGAGGACACGCAAATGAAAGAAGTTATTGCTGAAATGGAACGGTATGCTATTACTAATAATGTACCAATCATAGAATTAGATTCAATAAAATTTATTATGAAATATATTAAATTAAATAATGTAAAAAATGTTTTAGAGATAGGATCAGCAATCGGATATTCGGCTATATTGATGGCCAATGCTACTGATAATGTTGAAATAACAACTATTGAAAAAGATGAAAAAAGATATAAAGAAGCCGTTAAAAATGTTAACAAATGTGGTTTAGATAAAAGAATTGATATTGTCTTTAATGATGCTTTGGAAGTTAATTTAGCAGGTCATAGTTATGATTTAATATTTATAGATGCCGCTAAAGGTTCATACATTAAATTTTTTGAAAAATTTTGTCATTATTTAAATCCTGGTGGAGTAATAATAACTGATAATTTAAAATTTCATGGACTTGTAAATAATAAAAGTTCTGTAAATACTAAAAGCTTAAGAGGTATTGTCGATAAAATCGAAAAATATATTAGTTTTTTAAATGATAATAAAGATTATATAACTAAATTTTATGATATAGGAGACGGCTTATCAGTAAGCATTAAAAAAAATAATGAAAAATAATAAAATATTAATATATTTAAATAATTTGGAAGATATAGCAAAATATAAGGAAATTGGGATAACTAATTTTCTTTTTGCACTAGAAGATTTTTCTATAGGGTATCAAACTTTTAAGTTAAATGAGTTAGCGAATTTAGATATTAATGTTTATTTAAATATCAATATTATAATGGATACTAAAAAAATAGCTAAATTTAAAAAATTAATTAATAAGTTAACTTTTGTCAAAGGTATTTTTTTTGAAGATGTGGGTTTATATAATATTTTAAAAAACACTAAGATACCTTTAATTTGGAATCAAGCTCATTTTGTAATTAATAGTAAAAGTATTAATTTTTGGCTTGAAAGAGTAGAAAGTGCTTCTTTAGCAAATGAACTTACAATTGATGAAATTAAATATATTTTAAATAATGCTAATAAATCATTAATAATGTCAGTTTATGGTTTGAATATAGCTATGTATTCAAGAAGATATTTACTTTCCTATTTTAATAAATATAATAACTTAAAGATAATTAAAAATGGTTTTTTAAATGTAAATAATCAAGATAATAGTTTTTATATCATAGAAAATAAAAATGGAACAGCTTTATTTTATAATAAAGCATTTAATTATATACCTTATCTAAATGAAATAGATGATCAAAAAATAAAATTCTATTTAATTAATCATCCCCATATTAATTTTGAAATAGTTAATGATTTAATTAATCATAAAGAAGTAATAAGTGAAGAAAAGTTTTTAAAAACAAAAACGATTTATAAATTGGAGGGATAAACTATGATTGAGCTATTAGCACCAGCTGGAGATATAAAAAAATTAAAAATAGCATTACATTATGGAGCAGATGCTATTTATTTTGGTGGTCAAAATTTCGGTTTAAGAGCTAATGCTAAAAATTTTTCTAATGAAGAAATAAAAGAAGCAGTAAATTTAGCTCATAGTTTAAATAAAAAAGTTTATGTAACCGTTAATATTATTTTTCATGATGAAAACTTTAAAGATTTAGAAAACTATTTACGATATTTAGATAATATAAATGTTGATGCTATTATGGTAAGTGATGTCGCAGTTTTAGATATTTGTAATAAACTTAATTTAAAATTAAAAAGATTTATATCAACGCAAGCAAGTATCTTAAATAAAGAAGCTGCTTTATTTTATAAAGAATTAGGGGCATCAAGAATAGTACTTGCTCGAGAAGCTATGAAAGAAGATGTTATTTCAATTAAAAAAGCATCTCATCTTAGTTTAGAAACTTTTGTTCACGGAGCTATGTGTACTTCATTTAGTGGCCGCTGTATATTATCAAATTATTGTACTAATAGAGATTCTAATCGTGGTGGTTGTGCTCAAGTTTGTAGATGGAATTTTTCTTTTTTTGATCTTGATAATAATCTAATTAGTGATAATTTTTGGATGTCACCTAAAGATTTAAATATGTCTACATCAATAATTGATATGATTGATAGTGGTATAGATTCCTTTAAAATTGAAGGAAGAATGAGAAGTATATATTATATAGCAACAATTCTTCATGTTTATCGTAATATTTTTGATAAAATAAGTACTAATACATTAAATAAATCATATACTAACTACTACCTTAATGTATTAAAAAGATGTGCTAATAGAGAAACTGCACCCCAATTCTTTAATAAATTTCCTGATGAAAATGATCAATATTATTTAGAAAATCGAGATGAAGTATCAAATCAAGATTTTTTAGGTATCGTCCTTGAAAATAAGAAAGGAATAATTACTATTGAACAAAGGAATTATTTTAAGCTAGGAGATATAGTCCAATTTTTTGGCCCTAATATAGAAATGTTAAACTATAAAATTGATCAAATATACAACGAAAAAATGGAATCAATTGAAGTTGCAAATCATCCCCAAATGATTATAAAAATCAAAGCAAATTTACCGGTTTCTAAGTTTGATATGATGAGATGCAAATTATTTGACATTTAGATATATTTGTAGTATCCTTATTTAGATTTAATTAAACAAGAAGGGAAAATGTGTTATGACAAGAAAGGAAATTCACTTAACTAGCGAAGGATTTTTAGAGTTAGAAACTGAATTAAACACGCTTAAAACTGAAAGAAGACCTCAGATTATCGATGCTATTAAAGAAGCCAGAGCACAAGGTGATTTATCAGAAAACGCTGATTATGATGCAGCAAGAACTGAACAAGCTGAAGTAGAAAGTAGAATCACTGAACTTGAATATATGTTAAGCAATGCAAAAATTATTGAAAAAAAGAAAGCAAATGGAGTAGTAGTTTTAGGTTCTATAGTATTAATCGAATATATAGATAATAAAGAAACTGAAGAATACCAAATTGTTGGATCTATGGAAGCAGATCCTTTTGAAAATAAAATCTCAAATGAATCTCCTATTGGAAAAGCAATTATAAATAAAAAAGTAGGAGACATCTTAAGTGTTGAATCGCCAACTTGTAGTTATAAAATAAAAATTATTAAAATTGATTAATAATTTTTTTTATAATGATTATGATAAGAGTTGCATAAAATTGAGATATAAAGTATAATAAATAAGACTTTACAAGGAGGAAAAAGATGAAAAATGTTAAAGAAATAGAAGTAAAAATTGAAGGTAAAGAATGGGAAGAAGCCCTAGATAAAGCTTATAAAAAACAAAAAAAAGATATTAAAATTGATGGTTTTAGAAAAGGAGCTGTACCTAAAGATGTTTTTATTAAAAAAGTAGGTATAGAATCATTATTTTCTGATGCAATTGATTTAAGTTTAAATGATCTTTATAAAAAAATAATAGATGAAAATAAATTAACTCCCGTTTGTGAACCAAAAGTAGATATAACTCACATATGTGATCATGATGCAACATTTAAATTTACTATAATAGAAAGACCAGAAATCAAATTAGGTAAATATAAAAACCTAGGAGTTAAATTAGAAGATGTTAGTGTTTCTGCTGATGAAATAAAAGCCGAAATTAAAGTTTTGAGAGAAAAATATGTAGATATTATTGAAAATAATGATGGTGTTGTTGAAAATGGATCGACAGCAGTTATTAATTTTAAAGGCGTTGTAGATGGAAAAGAACTTGAAGGTGGAAGTGGTCAAGATTATCCTCTTGAAATAGGTTCGAATACTTTTATTCCTGGTTTTGAAACTGGTTTAATTGGAATGAAAGTTAATGAAGAAAAAGTTATTAAATTAAAATTTCCAAAAGATTATGTTGAAGAATTAAAGAATAAAGATGTTGAATTTACTGTTAAAGTAGTTGGTATTAAAAAAAGAATATTACCTGAATTAAATGAAGATTTTTATAAAGATTTAGGATATGAAGAAGTTAAAACTGAAACTGAACTAGAAAGTGAAATAAGTAAATATTTACTTGACCGTAAAAAAGTTGATGCTGAAAATAAATATATTGATGAACTTCTTAAAAAAGCGATTGAAAATTTAGAAGTTGAAATTAATCCCGAAATTATTGAAGATGAAGTTGAAAGAATTGTTAACCAATATACTAATCAATTACAAATGCAAGGATTAACATTAGAGCAATACTTAGAATTTACCAAATCTAATATTGAATCACTTAAAAAAATGATGGAACCAGAAGCTATTAATCGGATAAAATCAAGATATTTATTAGAAGAAATAGTTAAAAAAGAAAAAATTGAAGTTCTTGATGAAGAGGTAAAAGCGGAAACTAAAAAAATGGCTGAAATGTATCAAGTAACTGAAGAAGAATTATTAAAAATGATTGGTAATGAAGATATGATTGGTTATGATTTAAAAATGCGTAAGGCAATCGAA
>JAQVVC010000002.1:6730-46235 GCA_028699175.1 Bacilli bacterium
GCAAAGATAAGGGAATATATTCCAATTTTAAATAAAGATAAAATAATAATAAAAATAAGTTTTAGAATAATGCCTATAGTTGTAGTAGCCATAGAATATTTAGCATAACCTAATGATTGAAGAGTACTAGCCATTGGAGCTTCTAAGTAATAAAAGATAAAGAAAAATGATAAAACTTTAATATAATTAACCCCATCAGAAGTATGAAAAACAATCTGAAGTATTTGCTCAGCAAAAAGATAAATAAAAGCATTAGCTAGAACACCAAAAATAAAAGATAAAGAAAGTGATTTTAAATAGATCTTTTTGGTTCTTTTTTTATCATTGCTAGTTTTAGAAATTTCTGGTATTAAAGCCGTTCCTAAAGCAGTAATAAAAAAAGTTGGAACTATTAACACACCAATCACGAAGGTATTATATATAGCATATTGTGATACTACAAAAGAAGAAGAATATCCAACACTTATCATTACAAAGGAAAGAATAATTGGCTCTAAGAAAAAGCCAATATTACCAATTATTCTTCCTCCTACACTAGGAAGCCCGATAGTTAAGACTTCCTTTATTGTACCCGTGTCAGGTTTAATATCTTCTTTTTTAATGGTAAAATTTTTTGGTAAATATAATAAAAAGATTATAATAGAAATTATTTCTGAAATTATACTAATCAAAATATAACCACTTACAGCAAATATAATTCCATATTTTAATAAATGGGGTAAGATTAATATTACAATAAAAAATTTAAAGAATTGTTCTAATATATTTGACATTGTATGAGGCATCATTTGTTGTTTACCAAAGAAATAACCTCTAATAATACTTGCTATAGATATAAAAGGTAAAACAAAAGAAAGGCATACTAAAGGTAAAAAAGCTCTTGGTTCATGAAGTAAATTAGTAGTTAAATATTTAGCAGAAAAAATAACAATTAAAATTAAAAATAAATTTAATAATAAAGAAACTGGAATAATAGAAAACATGACATTTTTACCTGATTTATTACCTTTAGCAATAATATTAGAAATAGCAATTGGAAATCCTAACTGGGTAATAGTTGTAAGTAAACTATATGTTGGCATTATAATTGAATAAATGTTTATTCCATCGGTTCCGATAACTCTAGTAAAATAAATTTTGATAATAAAACTAAATAATTTAGTTAAAATACCACCTATAATTAATATTAATGTACTTTTAATAAACTTATTTTTCATTATCTCTCCCTTTAAAAAGTTAAAAAAATGTTATATAATAAATATATGAAATGAAGTATATATTTATTTAAGAGGAGAAATAATATGGAGGATTTTAAATTTAATACCTTAGATGAACTTTATCAGAAATTATATCCAGCACTTGTCACTAAAACTAATGATTTAAAAAGAAATGGTATTAATTATATTAAAGAAGCAGATATTTGGAATTATTTAAGAAAAAATTATTGGAATAACAGTAAAAAAATAACCCTTTTTGATTTAGTTAATGATATTTTATCTACTCCTAATTATGTTTTAGAAGAATATGTTTCAAATAAAATTCAAAAAAATAATAAAGACATAGAAAAAGAAGAAATATTGTAGGAGAATAAAGAATGACTACATATGATAAAATTTTAGTGAAAATCAATAATTTTAATTTTACTAAAGAAGAAAAAAAATTTTTAAATGAAGCTTATAAATTTGCTTTAACAGCCCATCATAATCAGAAAAGACCTAATGGTGATGATGTAATAGAACATGTTTTAGAAGTAACTAATATTGTTTGTGATTTAAATGTAGATGCCATAACTTTAGCATCTTCTCTTTTGCATGAAATAGTTGAATTATGTGATATTTCAAACGAATTAATTGAAAAAAAATTTGGTCAAGAAGTAAAAGTTATCTTAGATAATCTATATAAATTAAAAAATGTTAAGTTAACTGAATATAATGAATCTTCTATTATTTATTTGAGAAAAATATTAGTTGGATTAAGTGCCGATTTTAGAGTATTAATTATTAAATTAGCAGATCGTTTAGATAATATGAGAACAGCATATGCATTACCAGAGACAATAAGAAAACAAAAAGCTAAAGAAACAATGGATGTTTTGATTCCAATAGCACACCGCCTTGGAATAAATAGTATTAAAAGTGAACTTGAAGATTTATGTTTGAAATATTTAAAACCGGATATCTATCAAGAAATATTAGATAAATTAGATGGAACAAGAGAAGAACTTGCAAGTAGTCTAGAAGATATGAAAAAAAATATATGTGATATTTTGATTGATCATAATATAAAATTTGAAATAAAAGCTCGCGTAAAAAGTGTTCATAGTATTTATACTAAATTAACTACAGGCCGTAAATGGTCTGATTTATATGATATATTAGCACTCCGTTTAATTGTTCCTACTGAAAGTGATTGTTATTTAGTTGTAAGTTTAATTCATGCTAAATATCGATCTATTCCAAAAAGATTTAAAGATTTTATTGCTATGCCAAAAGCCAATATGTATCAATCGCTTCATACATCAGTATTTGGTAGTGGTGGTCATATATTTGAAATTCAATTAAGAACTCCTGAAATGGATGAAATAGCCGAAAATGGAGTAGCTTCACACTGGACTTATAAAGAACATGGTAAAAATGTTCAAAATATTATGGAACAAAAATTAGAATTATTTAGAACTATTATTGAAAATAATATTGAAGAAAAAAGTGATGAAATATTTGCAAAAAATATTGAAGAAGAATTCTTAAGCAAACAAATATATGTCTTTACTCCTAAGGGAGATGTAATGGAACTACCTATTGGAAGTACTCCAATTGATTTTGCTTACCGGATTCATTCTAATATTGGGGATAAAACCGTTGGAGCTATTGTGAATAATTCTATTGTTCCTCTTAATTATGAGCTTAATGATGGTGATATTATAAAAATTAATACTAATCAACAAGCTAAACCAAATAAAGATTGGCTAGGTTTTATTAAAACTACGCAAGCTAAAAATAAAATAAAATCTTATTTTAGTAAAAAATACCAAAAAAATTATATTGAAAGAGGCAAAACTTTACTTGAAAAAGAAATCAGAAAACAAAAATTAATTATAAATGAAGTATTAAAAGAAGAAAATATTAATAAAATACTTAAAGATTTAAAATTAAATAATTATGATGAATTACTTCTAAGTATTGGATCATTAAGATATACAGCAACATATATTTTAAATTTAATTCATGAAGATAAAAAAGCAGTTGAAGATATTTTATTAGGGCGTTTACATAAATATTCTAATAATAAAAATAATTATAAAAACAATATTATAGTCTCAGGAATGGATAACATTTTAGTTTCAATTGGAGCATGTTGTAATCCTGTCCCAGGTGATGAAATTATAGGATATGTAACAAAAGGTCAAGGAGTAACAGTTCATAAAAAAGAATGCTTAAATATAAAAAATATTACCTCAAGATTAATTGATGTTAAATGGAATATGGATTTGCATGATAATAAAAAATTTAATACTAAATTATTAATAAAAACCAATTCTAATAAAAATAACATATTGGAAATCCTTACTAAAGCTAGTTTAAAAAATGTTTCGATAAATGGAATTAAAGAATATGAAAATAATTATTTAATTGATTATGAATTACAGATAAAAGTAAAAAATAAAAATGAATTAAATAGTTTTATAGAAGAATTAAAAAAATTAGCATATATAAGTGAGGTAATAAGATGAAAGTAGTTATTCAAAGATGTAAAGAAGGTAAAGTCTCTGTCAGTAATAAAATAGTTAATCAAATAAAAAATGGTTTTGTTATATTAGTAGGAATATCAAAAAATGATACTATAGAGGACATAGATTATCTAGTTAATAAAATTCTCAAATTAAGAGTTTTTGATGATGAAAAGGGTGTTATGAATAAAAGTATTATTGATATTAATGGCGAAATTTTATCAATAAGTCAGTTTACCCTTCAAGCTATTACTAAAGATGGTAATCGACCTAGCTATATTAATGCTATGAATGGTGCAGAAGCTTTAAAATTATATAAATTATTTAATAGTAAGCTAAATGAAGATATTAAAACATATCCTGGAGTATTTGGTGCTGATATGATCTTAGATATTAAAAATCATGGTCCAGTTACCATAATTATCGATTCTAAAAACAAATAAAAAGAAACATTAATCGGTTTCTTTTTTTTGAATTCCAAACATTGATCCAATACTAGAACTTACGATAATAATTAGATAATAAATAATAGTATTAATAGAATAACTATCTTTAAATAATAAACTAAATATAAATAAGAATAAACATAATAACATTCCTAAAATAAGGCCATTTAAATAACCTTTTTTTTCACTTTTTTTACCTATTAGAAAACCACTTATTAACGCTATTATTACCATAAATATTAAAATCATAACATTATATGTTTTTACTTCTAGTAAGTTAAGTATTCCCAGTATTAAAGGAAAAATAAAGACAAAAGATATTGGTACGACCAAAACTTTTAAATATTTTATTACTTGATTCATAAAACCACCTAATAAAGATTATGTTATAAATATTATTTTATACATAAATTTGCTGCCTTACTATAACTACGAAGTAAAAGAGAAGCTCCTAAATTAATGCCTCCATGATATCTAATTATAACTATTAAATGTTTATTTAAATTATTTCTAATTAAAACATTTAGGATTTGAATACCAGCTGTATTATTAGGTTCTTTATCATCAGTTTTACCAGCTGTATTACCAAATTTATAAGCATAAGGAGCATGTTTTAATTTTTTATGCTCTTTTTTTAAATTATTTAGTATGATTTTTATTTCATCTAAATTATCTATTTCGAATATATAACCATAAAATTTACTTTTTTTTTCTTCAACAAGGGAAGTATTTATTAATTTCATAGTTTAATCACCTTTAATAATTATACTATAATTATTTAAAATATGCTGTATAATATAATTAGTGATTATTATGTTTAGTGAAGAATTAAAATTAGTTCCTAATAAACCAGGATCATATCAAATGTATAATGAAAATAATATTATTATATATATTGGTAAAGCTAAAAACTTAAAGAAAAGATTAAGTTCTTATTTTCGTATGCAAAATACTGGTAAAACAGCTAAAATGGTTAGTGAAATAGCATATTTTAAATATATAGTTACGGAAACAGAATTAGAATCTTTCCTTTTAGAACTTAATTTAATTAAAGAATATAATCCTAAATATAACATTTTATTAAAAGATGATAAAAGTTATCCTTATATTGAACTAATTAAAAAACCTTATCCTAAATTAAGAGTTGTTAGATATTTAAAAGTTAAAAAGTATCAAGATCGATTATTATTTGGACCTTATGTTAATGCTTATGCAGCCCGAAGAATGGTAAATTTAATCAATCGATTATATCCTTTAAAAAAATGTCAAGGTTTACCTAAAGATGTATGTCTTTATTATCATATAAATGAATGTTTAGGATATTGTAATTATGATATAAATAAAGCAAAAATAAAACAAATGGAAGATGAGATAATATCATTTTTAAAAGGTAATGATGCAATAATTAAAAATAAGCTAATAGAGAAATTAAACTATTATTCTAAAGAAATGAATTATGAACTTGCTTTAGAATTGAAAAATGAGCTTAACTATATAAAGATAATACTAGAAAAACAAAAGGTAGAGCTATATAATAAAGAAAATTTAGATGTTATTAATTATTACTATTATAAAGAATTTTTAGGGATTGAAATATTATTTATAAGAGGTGGTAAATTAATAGGATCATTTAATGATGTGTTTTATATTCAAAATAATTATCTTGAAGAGATAGAATCTTATATTGCCTTATTTTATAATAAAAAAGAAATACCTAAACTTATATTAGTTCCTCAAGAATTAAATATTAATTTATTAGAAGAAGTATTAAAAACAAATATCACAGTACCCTTAAAAGGTAATAAAAGAAAAATACTAAATATGGCATATGAAAATGCTAAAATAAATGTTATCAATAATTATCAAAAAAATGAAAATTTATTATATAGAAGTAAAGGAGCTAATCAAGAGTTATCTGATTTATTGGGTATTAATATTATAAGAATAGATGCTTTTGATAATTCAAATCTTTTTGGTTCTTTTGCTGTTTCCGGAATGGTAGTATTTAATGATGGAACTGCAGTACGTAAAGAATATCGAAAATATAAAGTAACGGTAAATAAAAATGATGATTATAATACCATGAAAGAAATTATTTATCGAAGATATAAAAGAGCATTAATTGAAAAAAGCCTCTTACCTGATTTAATTTTAGTAGATGGTGGAGTTAATCAAATCCGAGCAGCTAAAGAAGTAATTGATGAATTAAATCTAAATATTAAAATATGTGGTCTAGTTAAAAACAAAGATCATAAAACTAAAGAATTAATTGATGGCGATAATTTAGAAGCATATAAAATTGATAAAACCAGTAACTTGTTTCATTATCTAACTAGAATCCAAGATGAAGTCCATCGCTATACTATTAATTATCATAAACAATTAAGAAGTAAAGGTTCAATTTCAAGTATTTTAGATAATATACCAGGGATTGGCCCTAAAAGAAAAATGAAGTTAATTAAAAATTTTGGTAGTATTCAAAAGATAAAAGAAGCAAATAAAAATGAATTAAAAAAATATTTGCCTGATAAAACAATTTCTATTTTAAAAGACTATTTAAATAAAAATAATATATAAAAAAAGAAGGATGGATATGATAGATACAAAAGAAGATATAATTTTTTTAAAAGATTTATATACGGGAATATTTTTAGATCACCGTTTATATAAAGATGGCAGTAAGTATAGTATTAGTTATTATTTAATTTTGGAAAAAAAGTCTCAGTCAATTGGTTCAGTAACATCAAACCCGTATTATTTGTATAAAGATATTATTAATAATGAATCATTTTATATAAATGATATGGGGAAAGCTATTATTATTAATAATAATCCTGAAGTAGTTAAATGGGAAATAAATATAATTAAATTTTTACCAGTTAAACAAGTATTAAAAAAAGTTGCTGACTTATTTGAAAAAATAACTGAAATTCCTAATTTTAGTTTTAATAAATTTCCTAACTTTAAAGAAACTTATAATTTTATAGAAAGTTGTATGATTGAGGATAATTTTATTGAAGTAAATGAAGAATTTATAATTAATTTATATGAAAATATCGAAACCATTGATGCTTTAGTGTTAGAAGAAAATGAAGAGATGATAATCAATAAATATACCAATTTTTTTGCTAAAAAGACTCCTAATGAAAAAAGGTATTTAGAACTTGTTAAAGACGAAGGTCATCGCAAATTAACTTAGTTGACTTTTTATCACATTTAGAGTAATATAATTGTAGTATTTGTTTGAAAGAAGATATTTATTAAACTGTATTAAAGAGAAGGCTAAATGGTGAAAAAGCCTATATAAGTGATAAATAAGAACAACTTTTATAAAAACAAACGTTAATATGCGATAAATATTAAATGAGCGTACACTAGTAAAGTAAGGTGGCACCGCGGAAAAGTATCTTTTTCGTCCTTACATAATTGGTGTTTTTTATTTTTTAAAGGAGGAATAAAATGATTACAAAACCAAAAGGAACAATGGATGTATATGGAATTGATGCTAAAAAAAGAGAGTATGTAAATGAGATATTAAGGAGTGTTTGTAATAAATATAATTATAATTATATTGAAACGCCTATCTTTGAAGCAAGCGAATTATATCATCGTGGAGTAGGTGAAGATACTGATATTGTTAATAAAGAAACATATACTTTTAAAGATCGAGGAGATAGAAGTCTAACTTTAAGACCAGAAGGAACTGCTGGTGTTGTTAGATGGTTTATAGAAAATAAACTTTATGGTAATATTACTGAACCAACTAAAGTATTTTATAATGGTAAAATGTATCGTTATGAAAGACCTCAAGCTGGAAGATATCGAGAATTTACTCAATTTGGGGTAGAATTTATTGGTTCAGATGATATTTTAGCAGATATTGATGTAATTAGTGTTGCTTATAATACTTATAATTTACTTGGTTTAAAAAACGTTACTATTGTATTAAATACTTTAGGTGATCAAGATTCAAGAGATAAATATCGAGATGCTTTAATTAAATATTTTAATCCTTTAATAAATTCTTTATGTGAAGATTGTCAAAAAAGATTAAAAAGTAACCCTTTAAGAATATTAGATTGTAAAATAGATAGTGATCAAGATTTATTAAAAAAAGCTCCTAAAATAATTGATTATTTAAATAAAGAAAGTCTAACAAGATATAATAATATTAAAGAATATTTAGAATTAATGGATATTAATTATCAAGAAGATTTTTCTTTAGTTAGAGGACTTGATTATTATGATCATACGATATTTGAAATTATCGCAGATGTGCCAGGATTAGGTAATATAGCTTTAGGTGGCGGTGGCCGTTACAATGGTTTAATAGAAAAATTAGGTGGCCCAAATATTCCTGCAGTAGGTTTTGCCATGGGATATGATCGCACTATCCTTGCTATGGATAATAGTAATGTAAATCTAAAATTAAGAGATGATATTGATGTTTATATTATGTATGTATCAAAAACCGAAAAAGAAACAGCTGCATATTTACTTCAAGATTTAAGATTAAATGGATTCATAACTGAAACAGATTATTTAAATAAAAGTTTAAAAGCCCAATTTAAATCAATTGAAAGATTAAATCCTAAGTATTTAATTATTTTAAATGATCAAGATTTAAAAGAAAATAAAGTTACTTTAAAAGATAATTTAACTAAAGAAGAACAAAAAATTGAGATTAATAATTTAATTGATTATTTAGATACAAATATATAATAAAAAGATCAAAGTTTCAGAGTATCTAAATAATTCTCAAAAAGTAGATTAATTAAAAAGAAAGATATTAATAATAGGAGGATATAAATGAAAAAATATAATAATGGTGAATTAAGGTTAAAAGATATTAATAAAGAAATCACAGTTTATGGCTGGGTAAATAAAAGAAGAGATATGGGTGGGGTTATTTTTGTTGATTTAAGAGATAAAAGTGGAATTCTTCAAATAGTCTTTAATAGAGAATATTTGAAAGATAACTTTGAATTAGCTGAAGATTTAAAAAATGAATATTGTATAGAAGTAACTGGTACTTTATCAAAAAGAACTGAAAGTGAAATAAATCCTAATTTAAAAACTGGTGATATAGAATTGATAGCAAGTAATTTAACTATTCTAAGTAAAAGTGGATCTTTACCTTTTAATATTTATGAAGATAAAGAAATAAATGAACAAATATCTTTAAAATATCGTTATTTAGATTTAAGAAGAGATAAATTAAAAAATATTATGATTTTGAGGCATAAAATCAATAAGGCTTTTAGATCATATTTAGATAACAATGATTATATTGATTTTGAAACCCCAATTTTATGTAAAAGCACTCCAGAAGGAGCTAGAGATTATTTAGTACCTTCAAGAATTAATAAAGGTTCTTTTTATGCTTTGCCTCAAAGTCCCCAAATTTTTAAACAAGTGTTAATGATTTCTGGCTTTGAAAAATATTATCAAATTGCTAAATGTTTTCGAGACGAAGACTTAAGAGCTGATCGTCAACCTGAATTTACGCAAGTTGATATTGAAATGAGTTTTGTTAATCAAGAAGACATATTATCTATGTCTGAAGAATTAATTAAATATGTGGTCAAACAAAGTATTAATAAGGATATTACTTATAAATTTCCAAGATTAACTTATCGCGAAGCTATGAATAAATATGGTTGTGATAAACCGGATACAAGATTTGGTTTAGAATTACAAGATTTAACTGAAATATTAAAAAACACTTCAATGAATGTCTTTGCTAATGCTATTAATAATGGCGGTATTGCTAAAGGATTAGTTGTTAAAGAAAATAAATATTCTCGTAATGAAATAGATCGTTTAACTGAATTTGTCAAAATATATGGTGCTAAAGGTTTAGCTTGGTTAAAATATGATAATAATGAATTTACGGGCGTAATAGCTAAAAATTTAGAAATTGAAATTCAAGATACTATTAAAAAAGAATTAATGGTTGAAAATGGTGATTTAGTATTAATAGTTTGTGGTATACCTAAAATAGTATTTGCATCTTTAGCAGCATTAAGACTAAAAATTGCTAATGATTTCAACTTAATTGATAAATCAAAATTAAATTTTATGTTTATTACAGATTTTCCAATGTTCGAATATTCAGAAACCGAAAAAAGATATATGGCAACTCATCATCCCTTTACAAAGCCTGAATCAATTGAAAAATTAAACAAACCTGAAGAATGTTTATCAGTAGCATATGATATCGTATTAAATGGCTATGAAATTGGTGGGGGTTCGATTAGAATCCATAATCAAAAAATGCAACATGAGGTATTTAAAGCTTTAGGGATTAGTGAAATAGATGCTAAAGAAAAATTCGGTTTTTTCTTAGAAGCTTTAAAATATGGGACACCTCCTCATGGAGGTATAGCATTTGGATTAGATCGTATAGTTATGCTTTTATCTGGAACTGACAATATAAAAGATGTAATCGCTTTTCCTAAAACGCAAACAGCTGCTGATTTAATGTGTGAAGCACCTTCAGATGTCGATGCTATGCAATTAAAAGATTTAGGAATTAATATTATAAAGGATGGTAAAAATGAATCATAAATTTACAAATGAAGAAGTAATAAATTTAGCAGATAAATTATTAATTGGTATTAGTGAAGAAGAAGTAAAAGATATTGTCGAAGAACTGACTTTTGTGGCTGATAGCATGAATGTAATATCGGAAATAAAAGAAATAGATGGTTTGGAGCCTTTAACTCATCCTTTTAATTTATATGAAACATCTTTAAGAGAAGATGATGATTATGAAGAAGGTCATGATATAGAAGACTTATTATCTAATGCCGATTTCACTCAAGGAAGAGAAATAGAAGTACCTAAGGTGGTGGGATAATGATTAAAAAATTAAATAATAAAATAAAAAATAAAGAAATTAGTAGTGATGATTTAGTAAAAGAAGCTATAACTAAAGCTGAAAAATCACAAAAGAAATTAAATGCTTTTGTTACTATTATTAAGGATGCTAAAGAAGTAAAAAGTAATAATTTACTTTCAGGAATACCAGTTGCAATTAAAGATAATTTTTCTACTAAAGATATATTATCAACCGGTTCTTCAAACACATTAAAAGATTATATTCCCTATTTTGATGCTACTGCAATCAAAAAAATAAAAGCAGCTGGAGCTGTTATAATAGGAAAAACAGCATTAGATGAATTAGGTATGGGAGGAACAGGTTTAATGGCTGCAACAGGTCCTGTTAAAAATCCTTGGAATATAAATAAAATCACAGGAGGTTCATCTTCTGGTTCAGCTGCAGCTGTTGCAGCTGGGATTGTTCCTTATGCTTTAGGAACTGATACTGGTGATTCAATTAGGATTCCTGCGGCTCACTGTGGAATAGTAGGTTATAAACCCACTTATGGAATGGTGTCTAGATTTGGGGTTTTTGCTTTTGCTTCCTCTTTAGATACTGTTGGAGTACTTTGTACAAGTGTTGAAGATGCAGCTATTGTTATTGATCAAATAAAAGGCAAAGATGAATATGATATGACTTCATGGAATAGTGAAAATATTAATTTATTAGCTTCTTTAGATGGCAATGTTAAAAACAAAAAATTATTTTATATTAAAGAAATATGTGATATTAATAATTATGAAGAAAAAACAAATGAATTAATAAAGACTTTAGAAGAATTTAATAAAACAATTGAAAAATGTCAAGAATTAGGAATAAAAGTTGAAGAAGTTAGCTTTGATCAAAAATTATTAGATTCTATATATCCTACATATCTTACTATTACATCAGCTGAAGCAACTAGTAATATGTCTAATTTAACTGGTATTATATTTGGTCCAAGAGGTAAAGGTAATACGATTGACGAAATGATGAAAGATCATCGTACTAGAGGTTTTTCTTCTTTAATAAAAAGGAGATTTGTCATTGGATCATATGTATTACAAAAAGAAAATCAAGAAAGGTATTTATTTGCATCAGCTAAAATTCGTCATTTAATCGTTAATAAAATGAATGAACTATTTAATGAATTTGATGGCTTAATTTTACCTGCCAGTAGTGAGCCTGCTTCAAATATTAATGGTGATAGAAGTGCTCATTTAAGAACCGAACAATATTTAGCAATTGGTAATTTTGGTGGCTATCCATCGATTACCATTCCATCAGGTTTTGTAAACGATATGCCTATTGGAATTAATATTACAGGTAAAATTAAAGACGATGCCAATATACTTAATATTGCTTATGCTCTTGAAAAGAAATTAGGATATAAAAATCAAACAGCTAAGGGGTGGGAATAATGGCTTTAAAAGTAGTAATCGGCTTAGAAATGCATTGTGAACTAAATACTAAAACCAAAGTATTTTCTAAATCATTAAATAACTATAATGATATTCCTAATTCTTCAGTAACGGCTATTGATTTAGCTTTTCCAGGAACACTTCCAATTGTAAATAAAGAAGCTGTTAAAAAAGCTATCAAGATGGCTTTATGTTTAAACTGTAAAATACCTGAAGAATTAATATTTGATCGTAAAAATTATTACTACCCTGATGTACCTAAAAATTACCAAATTACTCAAAATACTAAACCAATTGGTTTAAATGGTAAAATTAATGTTGAAGTAAATAATGAATTAGTGCCCATTACTATTCATGATATTCATTTAGAAGAAGATACAGCATCTCTTGATCATTATTTTGATTATTCATTAATTGATTATAATCGTAGTGGGGTACCACTTCTAGAAATTGTAACTGATCCCTGCATTTATTCACCAGAAGCTGCAGTAGCTTTTTTAGAACATTTACGAAATATTTATAAGTATACAGATTGTTCTGAAGCTGATACTAAAAAAGGCCAAATTAGATGTGATGTAAATGTTTCATTAAAAGAAGAAAATGCTACTGAATTAGGTACTAAAGTTGAAGTTAAAAATGTTAATTCCTTTAGTAATGTCTATGCTGCCATTCTTTATGAAATTAAAAGACAAACTGAGCTTATTGAAGCTGGCAAAAATAATGAAATAATTCAAGAAACTAGAAGATGGGATGAAGAATCTGGAGCTACTATTAGAATGAGAGAAAAAGTAGAGAGTATTGACTATAAATATTATGTTGATCCTAATATTCCTAAAATTAAGATTGAAAAAGAATGGATTGAAGAAATTAAATCCGAAATACCATTATTACCACTTGAAAGAAAAACTAAATACATTGAAGATTATAATTTATCATCATATGATGCTGGAGTATTAGTCAAAACTAAAGAAGTTAGTGACTATTTTGAAGAATGTTTAGAATTAGGAATGAATCCTAAAGAAGCTTCAAATTGGATTACAAGTCAAATTATGGGATATATTAATAAATATGATATAGAAATAACGGATATATTTTTAACTCCAAAAAGACTTTTAAAAATTATAAATTTTTTAAATAATAATACTATAAGTTCTAAGCAAGCTAAAGAATTATTCTTTCTAGTACTCGAAGAAAAAGAAGAACCAGAAGTATTAATTAAAAAATATGGTATAGAGCAAATTGTTAATAATGAAGAATTATTAGCTATTATTCAAAATATCGTCGATAATAATCAAAGCCAAATTGAAGAATATAAAGCCGGTAAAACAAAAGTATTTGATTATTTTATCGGAATGATTATGAAAGAAACGAAAGGAAAAGCTAACCCAGTTAAAGTAAAGGAAATATTACTATCTAAATTAAAATAAATAATAAATATAGAATATGATATAATAACAATAACAATAATAATAGTGAGGTAAGTATGATTGAAACTGGTAATCAATTAAAAGGATATATTCAAAGAGAAACTAATAAATATAAAATAAATTCAAATTATGGATATAATTATTTTTTTACAAGAGCGTTTATAGAAAAAATTTATCATAATATTAGTATGAAACTAGTTCTAAAAGGTAGTTATTCTCAATTCATTAGACTAGGAAAAATTGAACGACCTTTAACAGATATTGATATTATAACTTATAATAGAATTGAAGATGCTAAAGAACAAATAGATGATATTATAAATAATAATGATAATAGTAATATAAAATTTAAAATATTAAATCAATTCACTACTACTAATGCGACATTAAATTATAAGATTTTATGTGATTTTGATGGTAAAACGGGAAGGATATCTCTTGATCTAAAAAGGGAAGAAATTTTAGATTATTCACCTGCACCAATGCCTTTACTTTTTACTAAAGATAAAACTTTTATTACTCAATCTATTTCAATTGAAGAACATTTAGCTAGTAAATTATATATTGTATTACTTCATATGAAATTATATACTGTACTATCTAGAAATTTTAGGAGATTAAAAGATTTTTTTGATATCCATACTATCCTAGGAAGCGGTAATATTGATGAACATAAAGTTTTCGAAATTTTAGAGAAAAGAATTAAAGAAGATGAATTCTTAAGAGATTATGAATTACAAGGTCCATTATTTAAACAAAGTTTTATTGAAGATAATAAAAATAATTGGGAAATAGATAAAAAAAAGTATCAATTTTTAACTCCTACTACTTTTAATGATGCAGTAGAGGTAACAAATGATTTTATTAAGAAAAAAAGATAATAATAGTTAGATTTTCTAACTATTTTTGTTCTTTTATTTTATATTTATATATGTTATACTTATTTATAATAAAGAGGTTGGTTAATTATGTTTGGAAAAATTAAATATATTAGTGACAATAATGCGGTAGTTTATATTAATAAAGAAGGACAAATAATTGCAAACTTGATGAATTTACATATTGTTTTTGAAAGTGGTAATGATAAATTATTAGGAGAAGTAAAAAACATTGATGAAGATACAGTTAGAATTGAATTACTTGGTGAATTTGCTGGTGATAGGTTTATTGCCGGCACGATTAAAAAACCATCTCTTAGTTCTAATTTAAGAGTTATTAATGATAATGAATTAGATATTATTATGGGAAAACTTGATATTAAAAGTTTATATATAGGTAAAAGTCCTACTTATGAAAATAGAAGTATATTTGTGGATATAAATGATCTATTTTCTAATCATTTAGCTATATTTGGTAACTCTGGTTCAGGTAAATCATGTTCGGTTTCAAGAATTATTCAAAATATCTTTTTAAATAAAAATTTTTTATCTTATAATGCTAATATATTTATTTTTGATGCTTATGGAGAATATAAAACTGCTTTTAGAGTAATAAATGAATTTAATGAAAATTATCAATATAAATTTTTAACTACTAATCCAACTGAGGATACTGATATGTTATTACAAATCCCAATTTATTTATTAACTAATGATGATGTAGCTTTATTATTATCAGCTGAAAATCATTCACAATTAACAATTATTGATCGAATGATGAAATTAGCTAAAATGTTCAGTAAAAATGATCAAAAAACAGAAGGATTAAAAAACCATTTAATTGCAAAAGCTATTCAAGCGGTATTATTTAGTAATTTAAATGCTAGCGGAAAGAAGAATGATATCTTTACTATTATAGCTTCTTGTTCAACAAATGCATTCAATATGAATGCGGAATTAGCAGGTATTGGATATACAAGAAGATTTTCAGAATGTTTTAAAATTGATTCTAAGGGTGAATTTGGAGAATCAGTACTTATTAATGAATATATCGCAAAACATTTAAATGATGATTTAGAAGGAACTATGAGTGTTCCTAGTGATGCTTTCTTTACCTTATTAGATTTAGAAAAAGCATTAAATTTCACATTAATTGGCGAAGGGTTTTTAAATAATAATATAATGCAAGATTCATCTATTATTCTTAAAGTAAGATTAAATTCATTAATAAATAGTAAAAATAGAAGATATTTTGATGTTAAACAATATATTAATTTAGATACTTATATTTCAAGTTTAATTGTTATGAATAATAAAAGAAGTCAAATAATTAATATTAATTTAGAAGATATAGATGATATTTTAGCTAAAGTAATAGTAAAAGTTATAAGTAAAATGATTTTTGATTTTTCTAAAACAAGAAAAGTACGAGCTTCCATTCCTTTTCATTTAATTATTGAAGAAGCCCATCGATATGTAGTCCATGATAATGATCAATTTTTACTTGGTTATAATATATTTGAGCGGATTGCTAAAGAAGGAAGAAAATATGGGGTATTAATAGATTTAATAAGTCAAAGACCTGGAGATATCAGTGAAACTGTTGTAGCTCAAATGAGTAATTTCTTAGTTCATAAAATGACTCATCCTAAAGATATTGAATATGTCGAAAAAATGTTGCCTAATATATCATCAGATATTATTGAAAAGTTAAACTCTCTTCAAGCAGGTACTTTAGTATCGTTTGGTGGGGCATTTAAAATCCCATTATTAATTAAAATGGATTTACCTAATCCAATGCCATATTCTAGTAACTGTGATGTATTACAAAGATGGCAAGGATAATAAAAATATATAAAAAAGAAAGAATAATAAATTAGAGGTATTATTCTTTCTTTTTTTGGTTATTATAATAGCAAGGTGATATTATGGATTTTCAAAATAAAGTAGTACTAATTACAGGAGCTACTGGCGGAATAGGGTTTGAAGCTGCAAAAGAATTTGCTAGTAGAGGAGCAAAATTAAGTTTAGTTGATCTTACTAAGAATAATTTAGATAAATTAAAAAAGACATTAAAACTTAATAATGATAAAGTTTTATTAGTTACTGCTGATGTTAGTGATGAAAAACAAGTAAAAGAATATGTTTCTAAAACAATTGATAAATTTGGAACAATAGATATCTTTTTAAATAATGCTGGCGTAGAAGGAGAAGTAGCTTCAATTATCGAAACTCAAAAAGAAGATTTAGATTATGTTTTAGATGTCAATGTAAAAGGAGCTTATTATGGCCTTAAATATGTTTTACCTGTTATGTATGAGAATAAGAAAGGAAGCATAATAAATACTAGTTCAATAGCAGGATTTATAGGTAGTCTTGGAATGGCTCCTTATGTTGCATCTAAACATGCTTTATTAGGTATTAATAAATCAGCTGCACTAGAATCAGCGCCTTATAATGTTAGAGTAAATGCTATATGTCCTGGCCCAGTAAATAATAATATGATGAGAAACATCGAAATAAAAGTAGCACCTGGTGCTCCAGATGCAGTAAGAGATAATTTTATTAAAGACATTCCCTTTGGAAAATATGCTCGTAATATTGATATCGTAAATATGATTCTATTTTTAGCATCCGATTTATCTACATACATAACCGGCAATGAATATCGAATTGACGGCGGAATGGCTGCTAAATAATATGTATAAATTATCACTTCTTCTTTTATTTTTTATAATTTAATGTTATAATATAATTACCTAGAGGATGGCTAAAATAAAACCTAGATATGGTGATAATTGGGAATCTAATTAGGAGATTGTGTTGAAGACTAATTTTAAATTAGGATCCTAAAGTCTTTTATGTGATGCCCACCTGCAATAGAGTAGGTTTAATCACTTGGCTTCCTTTAGGCATTTTTTTTTAAGAGGTTTTTATGTTTGAAAGAATGATTAGCTTAATTGGTAAAGATAAATTTTCTAAATTACAAACAACTAATGTTTTAGTTGTTGGTATAGGTGGAGTAGGCGGCTATGCTTTAGAAGCATTAGCTAGATCTGGAATTATAAATATATCAATTATTGATTATGATAAAATAGAAATTACTAATCTAAATAGACAAATAATTTCTTCTAATGATAATATTGGACTTAATAAAGTTGATGTAGCTAAAGAACGAGTACTAAAAATAAATCCTGATCTTAAAATTGCTATTTTTAATGAAAATTTAACTAAAGATAATATTGATTCTATACTTAAAAATAAATATGATTATGTAATTGATGCTTGTGATACAATCGATACAAAAGTTTTAATTATTGAAAAATCATTAAAATATAAATTTAAATTAATATCATGCATGGGGACAGCAAATAAAACTAATCCCGCTTTACTTTCCATTACTGAATTATCCAAAACAAATAATGATCCAATTGCTAAGATATTACGAAAAAAAGTAAAAGAATTAAAAATTAATAAAAAGATTTCAGTTGTTAGTAGTACTGAAACACCAATTGCAAATAAAAATTTGGGTACAAATAGTTATATACCAGGAATTGCTGGGTTATTATGTGCTAGTTATGTTATTAATGATATAACAAAAAAGTAGATTGTTCTACTTTTTTTTGATTAAGAAATCAACTAATAAATTAGGATCGGCGTCTTTCATAATGATTTTATATATCAAATCAATGACTGGCATTTTAATTCTTTTTCTACGAAGGAGAGTATATATGGATTTTAAAGTATAGTATCCTTCTACGGTATTTGTTTCTAAATATTTATTAGCCTGGTCTTTTTTACCTTTACCAATTAATATTCCATATGAATAGTTACGACTTTTTTCACTAGTACATGTAAGAAGTAAATCGCCTATACCAGCAAAAGAGAGAATAGTTTTCTTCTTTCCTCCAAGTACTCTAATTAATTCTTTAATATCATGCATTGATTCAACTATTAAAAAACTTCTTGTTGATTCATTATATCCTAAACCATTTAATATCCCAGATGCAACAGCAATTACATTTTTTATTGAACCGCATATTTCAATACCAATAATATCAGTACTATTTCTAAGTTTAATGGTATCACTTGTTAAAGCTTTTTTAATTTTTGATTTGGTTTTAAAAGATTTTGAAGCAATAGCAAATCCGATCGGTTCATTATTTACTACATCAATTGCAAAAGAAGGGCCTGAAATAACTGATATATATTTAGTTTTTATATAATCATTAAAAACTTGATGGACAAATTTGCAACTTCCTTGTTCTATCCCTTTACTGCCAATACAAAAATGCATCTTATCATTAATAAATGGTTTCATATTCGCAGCAACATCTCCAACATATTTAGCAGCAACCATAATAAATACTATTTCTGCGTCTTTTAGTGCTTCTTCATAATTATTAGTAAATTTTATATCTTTTGGTATTTTTTGTCCTGGTATTATTTCTTTTTTGCCTTTTTGAAGTAAGTCTACTTCTTCTTTATTATGGGTCCACATTATAATATTATTACCATTTTTATAAAGCATTTTTGCTATTGCATAACCAAAAGCACCTGTTCCTATTACTGTTACATTCAATGTTTACTCCTCATTTCATTATTTATTTTATTTAAATTATTCTCATAATTATTTATTTTAGGCTTATAAAACTTTAAATTTTTTATTTCATTAGGTAAATATTGTTGGTCTATCCAATAATTTTTATAATTATGAGGATACTTATATTCTTTACTTGATGTTTTGATATGGTTAGGGACATTACCTGTATTTCCTTTTCTAATAGTATTTATTGCACTATCTATAGATATAACAGCACTATTACTTTTAGGAGATAAAGCCATTTCTATTACTACGACTGATAAAGGAATTCTTCCTTCAGGTAGCCCTAATAATTTAACTGATTCAATAGCTGCTATTACTTTAGGGCCTATTCCAGGATTAGCAAGACCTATATCTTCATAAGCTATTACTGTCATTCTTCTAAATATGATATCTAGATCTTCAGATTCAAGCAAAAGACCTAAATAATATAAAGCCGCGTTAGCATCACTACCTCTAATTGATTTTTGAAAAGCACTTATAATATCATAATAATTAGAATTATTTTTATCTATATATATAACTGGTTTTGAATTAATTGCTTTTAATACATCAATAGTAACATTACCATCACTAGTACTATAATAAGCCATTTCTAATAGATTTAAAGCACTTCTTAAATCACCAGAAGTTAAATCAACAATAGCATTTATTACATCTTCCTTTACTTTAATATTATCTAAATATTTAACCCCTTTTTTTAAACCTTTTTTTATCTCATCATTAGATAAAGGATTAACTTTAAATATTTGGCATCTACTTCTAATAGCGGGATTAATAGAATGATAAGGATTGGATGTAGTAAGACCAATTATTATTATCATACCACTTTCAATATATGGAAGTAAGATATCTTGTTTATCTTTATTCATACGATGAATTTCATCGATAACTAATATTATTTCTCCTAGCATTTTAGCTTCTTCGATAACAATATCAAAATCGCTTTTATTATTAATTACGGCATTAAGTAAACGATAATTTTTATTAAGTTCATTTATTATAGCTTCAGCTAAAGATGTCTTACCAGTGCCGGGAGCTCCATATAAAATCATAGAAAATATTTTTTTATTCTTAATTAAATTAGTTATTATTTTGTTTTGTCCAACTAAATGGTCTTGGCCAATTATTTCTTTTAATTTTTTAGGACGCATTTTGTTTGCAAGTAATTCCATTACTTATCACCAAACATAATTATATAATATATTTGCTAATTTTTCTATAACTATGTATAATTTAATTATGGTGATATACATGGAAAATAAGTTAATTATTAATAGGTTTATTAAATATTTAACAATCGAAAGAAATTATTCAGATAATACAATTTTATCTTATCAAAATGAAATATCAAAATTTGCTTCATATTATAAAAAAGATATTAGTACTGCTAAAACAGAAGATATAAAAAAATATTTAGAAATAAAAAAGGAATTAAGTAATAAAACAATAACTCATAAGATAAGTTCTTTAAAAGCTTTTTATAATTATTTGCTAAGAGAAGAAATAATTCATAATAATCCTGCAAATAATTTAATTAGACCTAAGAACACCTTTAAACTTCCTGATGTTCTAAATTTAGAAGAGATAAATTTATTACTGGATATAAATATTAAAACTCCTTATAATGCTAGAGATAAAGCTATTTTAGAATTATTATATTCTACTGGAATAAGAGTCACTGAATTAATTAATTTACAATATGCTAATATTGATTTTGACTTATGTATTATTAGAGTAATGGGGAAGGGGAGAAAAGAAAGAATTATTCCTTTTGGTGATTATGTAATTGATGCTCTTAATATTTATCTAAAAAATTACCGTCCTCTAATAAATAAAAATAATAATAATTATATTTTCATCAATAAAAGTGGTAATAAAATAAGTCGTCAATTTATATTTAATATGATAAAAAAAGAATGCTTAAAAAAAGGTATCAAGAAAAATGTTTCTCCTCATACCTTACGTCATACTTTTGCAACTCATCTTTTAAAAAATGGAGCTGATTTAAGAATTATTCAAGAACTACTTGGTCATGAAAATTTATCTACTACTCAGATTTATACGCATATTTCAAAAGAAAAGTTACAATCTGAATATAATAATATTCACCCTAGAAATTAATTATAATTATTTCTATTATTAGCATTGTTAGAATTACTATTATTATTGTTTCTTGCTCTAGAATTTGATTTTGCATTATTACTTCTTGCTGATGATTTAGATCTTGATTTATTTTTAGCTTTACTGTTCATACTAATTACCTCCTATTAGTATTATGGTTTTTATTAGAATAATAATTCATTAAATAGGGTTCTTTTTATGGTAATATTTGGCTTTAAATAGTCTTTTTTTAATGATATTTCATATTAATTAAATATGGAAATATTAATTGCCTTAACAATTAGTCTTGTAGCAGGTTTATCTACTGTATTAGGAGCTTTATTTATTTTTTATAAACCAATAAATAAGTATAATTTTATTGGTTCTTGTTTAGCTTTTTCAGCAACAATAATGCTTCTTATTTCTGTAACAGAATTAATACCGAAGGGTTTTATTTATATAAAATATAAACATAGTTTTATTTTAGCTATGTTTATATTAATAATTATGTTATTTATCGGAAATTTAATATCTAGTACTTTAAATAAAAAAATTAATAAAATTGCTCAAAATAGTAATAATTTATATAGAGTAGGGATTTTAAGTATGATAGTTTTAATCATTCATAACTTTCCAGAAGGTATTTTAACTTTTCTCGGATCAATGATTGATATTAATTTTGGTTTATCTATTGCTACATCAATAATGCTTCATAATATACCAGAAGGTATAGCAATAGCAATACCTATATACTACGCTACAAAATCAAGAAGGAAAGCAATTAAAAATGTCTTTTTAAGTGGATTATCAGAGCCTATCGGAGCTTTATTAGCTTGGATATTTTTATATAGATACTTAAATAATTTTATAATTAGTATTATTCTTTTATTTGTTGCAGCTTTAATGATTAGTATTGCTATAAATGATATATTTGAAGAAGCAAATAAATACTCTAGAAAAAGTGTGTTAATAGGAATATTTTTAGCATGTATATTTTTTACTATCAATTCACTAATATTAAATTAACATAATAGAAAAAATTATTGATGTTAGAAATTAAAAAAAAATATTATTTTTTTAAAAATAATACTTTTTAAATTAATATATTAGTGAAAGAGAGTATTTTGATATATTTTAAAATAATAATTTGGTTACTATTAACAAGTTAACATAATATACATTATAGGAAGTTACTATTTATTAAAAATATTAAGCTCTTCGTGTTTCTATTTCAGCCATTTTCTCTAGTACTTCAGTAGCATTATCTTGATTAATATCATTATAACCAAGTTCTCTTAAAGCTTGAATTTTTACTGAATTAAGTTGTTGAGTTCTAGATAATCTTTCTTCAGTTCTAGTTTCTATTTCTTGAACAAACCTTTTATGAGATTCTACAACTTTATTTTTGCTTGCTCCTCCACTACTATATAAAGAAAAAGCAGAGTGGATTATACCTTCAAACATAAATTGTTTATCTTCATTAAATTTAAATTCATGAGGTTTTGTAAATCCGGTTGCTTTAGACATATACGCAAGTAAATATCTAATTTCTGGTACATTATCAAGAGATTGTAGTAAATGGTATAAATATAACAAAGCATAGTAATTTTCTTCGTGTTCTTGAGTATCTACTAACTTATCTTTAATTAAATAGGTTATATCACCTATTAATTGTTGTTCTTCTTTTTTTAAGCCTTTTAAATCTAAAAATTCTCCTTGAACATTATCTTTTAATCCTTTATTTAATCTTTCAGTTACTGCTAACAAATATTCAGTATTTATTTTTATATTTTCTAAAGTTTCATTATCACCGTCTTCAATATCAAGAAGCTTAAATAAAGAAATCTTTTTTTCTTTCGGCCATTTACTTAAGTTTGGTAATTCTAAATAGTTATAAACCATTTGTCTTGATACTCCTAAATATTTTGCTAATCTTACTTTTGATATACCTAGTTCTAGTAATATATTATTTAATTGTTCCATATTTTATATACTCCTCTACTCTATTTACATATTAATTTTATCGTAGTTAACACTTACTTGTCAAGTAATTTAAGCTTTTTTGCTAATATAAATAAAAACAGCTTATAAATAATCTAATTTTTTATTATCGTTATATATATTTTTAATTATACCTGAACCAATACATTGTTCTCCTAAATAAAATACACATGCTTGACCTGGAGTAACAGCTTTTACTTTGGAAGGATATTTAACTAGTATTTCATTATTTTCTAAATATTCAAGTATTACTTCTATATCTGGCCCACGATATCTAAATTTAGCTGTACAAAAAGTAGGATTAGTTGGACTTATTATATTAACTTGATCTACTAAGCAAGCATCACTATATAAATATTTATTATTTTTACCAAAGGCAATATATAATATATTATCTTTAACATTTTTACCTACAACGAAGTGCTTTTCTGGATTACCACTTATACCTACATTTCTTCTTTGTCCAACAGTATAATTCATTAATCCAGTATGAGTTCCTACTTCATTACCAGTATCTATATCAATTATTTTACCTGGATTAGGTTTTAAATAATTAGAAATAAATTTTTGATAGTTTCTTTCACCAATAAAGCAAATACCTGTTGAATCTTTTTTCTTAGCAGTTGATAAATTTAATTCTGCAGCTATTTTTCTAACTTCAGGCTTAGTAATATTTCCTAAAGGAAATAAAACATTCTTTAAATTATTAAGAGGTACCGCAGCTAAAAAATAGGTTTGATCTTTATTTAAATCTTTAGCCCGGCATAATCTATTGCCAGAAATTTTAGCATAATGTCCAGTTGCAACATAATCAGCTCCTAATTTTTGGGCTTCTTTAATAAATAAATCAAATTTTATATATTTATTACACATTAAATCTGGATTAGGTGTTCTTCCTTTTTCTAGTTCATCTAAAAAATATTTAAACACATAATCCCAGTACTCTTTAATAAAATCTACTCTATGTAAAGGAATTTTTAATTTTTCACATACTTTAAGAGCGTCGTTATAATCTTGTTCTTGAGGGCAGATTTCCATATTTAAATTAGGATTACCTTCAGTATCATTATTGACTAAAGAATCCCAATTTCTCATGAAAAGACCAATAACTTCATAACCTTCTTTTAACAGTAAATATGCAGCTACTGAAGAGTCTACTCCCCCACTCATTCCAATGACAACTTTTTTCATATAAATCACATTGTAATTATATCAATTTATAGTAAAAAAAGAAAGTAAGCTAGGATTTTATTACCAAATAAATAAATTAGTAAATCAAATACTATTACAATTATAAAAACAAAACCATTTTTTAATAATTGTAAAAATACTAGTTCATATATCTTATAATCTTTATTTTTAATAACTTTATAAAGCTTTTTACTAAATCTTAAGGCAATGATTAACATATATATTAAAATGAAATAGAAAATCAATTTATTTATAATAATGAAGATAAATCCATACAATAATCCTTTTATTTTTTTATAATGAAAAAAACCCCCTATTAAAAAACCAATGCTTATTCCTTCATAAAATAAATAAAATAACATTACAGGTATTCCTAAAACAAATAATGAAAATATAGTAAATATTGATATAATTATTAAATGATAAATAAAATTATTTTGTTTAGTATTTGATAATGTATTGCCTAAATTAGATAGTTCATTTATGATGCTACTTTTAGTAATATCCGGTTGAATAATATATATATATATTCCTATTAAAAAGCCTAAAATAAATAATGATACCAGAAATTTAATTAACAATTTATTATTGCTTGTCCATTTTAATTTCATATAATCACCATTTAATTATATTTTAGTCTTCCAATATTATGAATTATTTTGTATAATTGTATATAGGTGATAAAAGAAATGGCAAATAAAACTAAGAAAAAAAAGAAAAATTTAGGGGCTAAAATATTTGTTTGGATTTTAGTATTAGTTATGGTTATAAGTACTATTGGTTTTATATCTTTATGGTAATAACTAAAAAACCTCAATTTTTGAGGTTTTTATTTGTAAATAAATCAAAAAATTGAATTATAACAATTAATATTGATTTAAAAAATAGTTTGATATCGGTTTTAAATGATATTTCATCAACATATTTTAAATCATTTTTTATTTTATTATCATGAGTAGAATATCTTCTTCCTTCACTTTGAGCATATCCAAATACTCCTGGTTTAACTAAATATCTTTTAGGATTATATGAATTTTTAGGTAATTCATCGTTAGTCATAAAAGGTCTAGGTCCTATAAATGACATATCTCCTTTTATAATATTAAATAACTGAGGTAATTCATCTAAACCAGATTGCCTTATTACTTTAGATACTTTCGTAATTCTTTGATCTCGGTTTAAGTTTATATCATCTTTCATAGATTTAAATTTATATATTATAAATGGTTTTTTATATAAACCCATTCTTTCTTGTTTAAATATTATTTTACCTTTTAAATTGATTTTTAATATTAAATAAATAATAATCATTAAGGGAAATAAAATGATTAAGAAAATTAATGCCAAAATAAAGTCTAATAAACTTTTTATATAACTATACATCTTATTTAGCTAATCTTTTTAAAAAGATTTCTTCTTTCTTATGTTTTATTATAGTAATAATTTTATATTTAGGAATGTTTTCTAATACGGCTCTTTTCTTTTTTAATAAAAATTCAAAATATTTCTTATTACCATTAATTAAAAATGGTCCATACTTTAATTCTTTAAATGAATATTTTCTTTTTCCTTTTTCAAAGACAATATTTATATAATAATGACCTCTATCATAGACAATTGATTCATGAGTAATATAATATTCTTTTAATACCAAATATTTTCGTAATAAATAATGGTCATTATTGGATTGAATAATTAGTTTATTTATTTGTTTTAAATTGGGATGACTTAAAATTTTTATTATTGTGTTTGTACCTAATCCTGATATTATTATTGTATTAATGTTTTCATCAATTATATTAATTCCATTACTTAATATAGGATCTATTTTATCCTGTAATTTATATTTTTTAATATTTTTAATAGCATTATTTAACGCTTTTTGATTTATATCGCTAACAACAATATTTTCTAATATATTGTTTTTTACTAAGTAAATGCCTAATATAGCATGATCACAACCTATATCCATAACTTTATCTTCTTTTTTGATTAAACAGGCGATGGATTTTAATCTATTACTAAGCATTTTTAATCCACCATAAAATCTTTTAATTTTTTAGCTCTAGATGGATGTCTTAATTTTCTTAAAGCTTTAGCTTCTATTTGTCTTATTCTTTCACGAGTAACATTAAATCTTTTACCAACTTCTTCTAAAGTATAGCTTGTCCCATCAATAAGACCGAAACGAAGTTCTAAAACTTGTTGTTCTCTTGGTTGTAAAGTAGATAATACTGCTTGAATTTCTTCTTTTAGAATAGTATTAGTTGCAAAATCTTCTGGTGTTTTAGCTCGATCATCAGGTACAAAATCACCAAGACTCGAATCTTCTTCTTCGCCTATTGGAGTTTCTAAACTTACTGGATCTTGACTGATTTTAATAACTTCTCTCACCTTTTCTACTGAGATACCCATTTTAGCACCAATTTCTTCTTCAGTAGGTTCGCGGTCTAATTCTAGGGTTAATTGTCTTTGAATTCTAGCCATTTTATTAATGGTTTCAACCATATGAACAGGGACTCTAATTGTTCTTGCTTGATCAGCTAGCGCCCTAGTAATAGCTTGTCTTATCCACCAAGTAGCATAGGTACTAAATTTGTATCCTTTACCATAATCAAATTTTTCGACTGCTTTCATTAAGCCGATATTACCTTCTTGAATTAAATCTAAAAATAATAATCCTCTACCAACATATCTTTTAGCAATTGATACAACTAATCGTAAGTTTGATTCAGCTAATATATTTTTAGCTTCTTCATCACCTTCTTCAACTCTTATTGATAAAGCCATTTCTTCTTCAGGACTTAATAATGATATTCTTCCTATTTCTTTTAAATACATTCTTACTGGATCATTAATATTAATATTTTTAGTTAAATCAGATTCATTTAAAATTTTTACTTCTGTTTCTTTAATTTTTTCACCTTTTTTATGGGCTTTTAAATCTTCAGCAGTAATTACATTAATCCCATTATCAATAAAAGTATTATAAAGTTCATCTAATGAATCACCGTCGACATCTAACCCTTTTAATGAATTAGCTAATTCTTCAAAGGTAATAAATCCGTTTTTATTTCCTGATTTTAATAAAACTTTTTTTCTTTCTTCTAAAGTTTTTATTTCTTTAATTTCCTTAATCATTATTTTCACACTCTCTTTTTAATTTAATTATTAAATCATTAATTTCTTGTTTTTTATTTATATCTGATTCTGTTTTTAATTCTTTTAATAAAGTATTAATTTGTTCTTCTTTAATCCATTTATAAATAAACAAAATATAGTCATCAAATTCATCATATATTGGTTCATTATATTCATAATTATTTATTATCCTTAATACTGTTTCATAATATTCATTATTAGTTTCAAATGAAATAAAATCAGCAATATTAAAATCTTTATTAATTTTATAAAATGCTAAAATATCATTAGCTATCTGCCCATATTCTTTATCAGGAATATAACCTAAATCTTTTTCATATTTACGAATATATTTTACATCTTTCAGCATCATATAAATAAGGGTTTCACTTATTTTTTTATTTTTATTAAGTTTTAAAGGCTTTTTGACTATTTTATACTCTTTTAATTTCACTTCTTTTTTTATTAATTTACTATATAATAAGTTTTTATCAACACCAAACTCTTTATTTAAATTATTAATTGTAACTTCTTTTAAAATATCATCATTTACATTATTTAATTCATCTATAATAGCGTTTATATAACTAGCTAAATCTTTACTTTTATTTAAATCTTTATTTTTTTTAAAATATAATAATTTATAATCAAAAAAAGATATTGGATTTTTAATAACTTCTTTAAATTTATTTTCACCATTTTTAATGATATAATCATCTGGATCTTTTTCGCCACTAATTCTTACTACAGCAACATTAATATCATATTTTAATAATTCTTCACCAGCAGATAGAGTACTTTTCTCCCCTGCTTCATCATTATCCATTAATAATATTATTTTAACATTCAATTTTTTTAATAATAAAGCATGTTCCTTAGTTAATGCTGTTCCCATTGTTGCAACAACATTTTTAACTCCAATAGTATACATTCTAATAACGTCTAAAAAACCTTCTACAATAAATATTTCTTTACTTTTTTTAGCTTCACTTTTGGCTTTATCATAATTATATAAAATATTACTTTTTTTAAATATAATAGATTCTTTACTATTTATATATTTATTAGTATCTTCATTATTATATATTCGGCCACTAAATGCTACTATATCGCCTTTTTCATTATTTATCGGAAACATTATCCGGTTTCTAAATACGTCGTAAAGATTATCACTTTTATTTGCTAAACCAATTTCAATAATTTGTTTTTCGGTATACTTTTTATTTATTAATAATTTAGATAAATTATTATCATTAAACGATACTCCAATATTAAATTCATTTATAGTTTCATCAAATATCTTTCTTTTATTTAAATATTCTTTAGCAAAAAGACCTTCCTTACTTTTTAAATTATTTAAATAATATTTATTAGCAAGATTCATTATTTCATAATATTCATGATTCATTTTATTTTCAGATATTTTATAATCAACGTTGTGACCTATCTTTATTCCTACTAATTTTACTGCTTCAGGAAAAGTAATATTTTCATAATCTTTGACAAAAGAAAAAACATTTCCTGATACTCCACAAACAAAACAAGTATAAATTTGTTTTTCTGGTGAAACACTTAAAGATGGATTATGGTCATCATGAAATGGACAAACTCCAAAATAATTTTTACCTTTTGGTTCTAAATTAATATAAGAAGAAATTACATCAACTATATTAGCTTTGTTTCTAATTAAATTTATTTCTTCATTTGGTATCACCTTATAAATCACCCTCTGTTTATTATATATTCACTTATTAATGGCCTTTTCCTTTATTTTTTAGGCAAATTTTAAATATTTTAACTTTTTATGATGAAAAAAAGCCGTTTTTGGCTTATTTTAAACATAATTTGTCAATAAAATCATGTAAAATACTTACTATTAATATGGCTCCTAAAACAGCAAGAGTTGGTTCTATTAAAAAGAAAATAAAAGTAAATACACCTAATAGCAAACTATAAATTAACTTTCCATACATTGTATATGAACTCGATATTGGATCAGTTGCAATATAAATAAAACAAAATAAAATCCCATTTGAAAATATATTATTAAATATTAATTCTATTTCATTATTATATATTCCATAACCACATATTAGAAATGTAAATGTTAAAGCACTAAATAAAGGAATCATTTTTTTATAATAACTTTTACTGGCTAAAATAATTAAACTTATAAGCAATAATAATCCATAAGTAGTGTTTATTCCACCACTACCTTTACCTATTAAATAATCAAATGAACTTAAATTAAAAGTTTTAGTTGCTTCATAAATATTAAGAAATGTAAAAGAAGATGTTATATTAATAATAAATATTATAATTAAAGAAGTAAATGCCATGATATTTATTTTAGTATTTCTTATAAATTTACTAATCATAAATATTATAAATGTAACAATTATATATAAAAATATATTAGTATTAATACTAATAATTGAACCTATTATTATTCCATATATAGGATGAAATGAAGAAAATATCTTATTACTTAATGTATCTTTATTTTTTTTAATTAAATTTTCATATATTAAATTAACTAATATTCCAATTAAAAAACCACTTATAGTAATCATTAAAGGTTTAAATAGCCCATAAATATTTACTAAATCATTAATATATAATTTTATTCCATTCTTATAAAAACCAGCTAAAATCAAGGGAATAAGAGATAATAAAATATATTTAGATATTTTTTTAATTGAATAATCACTTCTTAAATAGATATTATTCATTTTTTAACCACCCTATCTTTAAAATTAATTTTAGATGGGCATATGTAAGTGCATATTCCACAATTTATACATTTATCAAGTTTATAATTATTTCTCACATCACATCCAACTGGACATTTTCGATGACATAATCCACAATTTATACATTCTTTTGCTTCTTCTTGATCTAATGAATTTATAAAAATACTTTTAATTTTTCTAGTTATTACTACATCTTTAGACTCAACTTCATATCCACTTAATAAACCATTAATAATTATTTTATAATCATCATTTATTATGTTAATATTATTATTTAAAATATCTTTTAAAGATGTTCCAATTTTAACATTAATAACTTTTGCTTTTTCAATAGCGTCTCCTGATATAGTAATTATTTTTTCAGTTATAGGTCTTTTTTTTCTTAATACATTATAAATTGCTAAAACATCTTCGATAGTTAAATAGATTATTTTATTATTATTTTTTAATAGATTTAATTCATCTATTAGGATATCTTTATGACCTAACGGGTATAAATTTGGCATTAATTTTAATTCGATATTAGGATATGTCCCTATTTGATAAACTAATTTTTCTATTATTTTACTATCATTATTCTTGATAGCTAGAATACATTTATGACATTTAAAAATATCATACATAGCATCAATAGTTTCTAGTATTTCACTACTATATTTACTTATAATAGTTTTATATGTTTCTTCATAAATTTCTAAATCAATACCATTTATTAGCATTAAATTACCAGCTAAATTTTTATTAAAAGCATTATATTCTTTTATTAGTTTATTAACTTCGTCTTTTTGATAATTGTAAATATTTTTTTTGGCTGGAGAAATTTTTTTTGTTGTTTCTTTAAAATCATTTTCAATTACTATACAAGGTACTTTTTGGTTATTAATAATCATATTAGTAACACCTAGTACAATGCCAGAAATAGGACTATATATATTTTTATTATCTTTTGTTAAAAGGATACTTTCCTTTATTACTTTTTCTTTAATTTTTATATTAAGATTATAGACTTTTTCATAAGGAATATATATATAATCCGGATTTAAATAATCAATTATTTTGGGATCAGTATTATATGCTTTATTATTTTTAATACAAATTAAACTACCCATCTTATACCACCTGAATATTATTATATCATGCTACATAATAAAAATAAACAAGACCTAAATCTATTCTTATAAAGAATTATTAGTTTTTTTTATATTTTTATCTTGAAGTTTATTTAAAATAGAATTATATACATCCTTTAGAATTATATTATTTATATCATGATTTATTTTATTTAGTTCTACTTTCATAAAATCACTGTAAGGCAAAAAAATTATTTTTAAACCTTTAAAATGAAAAGCTAATCTATTAAATGTTCTTAAAAATTTATCAGTAATATTATTTTGTAATTCATTATTTCTATCGTGAAATAGTTTAGTATAATCTTTATTTGTTTGTCTTTGAGCTATTATCTCTCTTGATAAATATCTAACCGGTAAATATGTTACTGCTCTTATATCAGTTATATTTTCTTTTTCTAATAAGCTAATAAAAATAAATAAGGATAACAAAGCAGATGGCGAAATATCGGAAATGTTTTCAGGATAATAATCACTTTTACCCATTTTATATTTTTTATAGTCTTCACTTTCAACATTTAATACCCCGGAATTTAATTTATACAATTCACGACCAACTTTTTTTGAATACTTTGTTTTTTCTTCTTTTTTAGTTTTAGGGTTAATTATTGAATAAATATAACAAACTTTTTCATTATCAGAATTTAATCTAATACCATAAGAAATATTAGGTAATATATATTCAAATTTTTCATTATTAATTTCTTTATACAAAGTTATATTGATTTTATTATTTGTTTCCATAAATACACTTTGATCAGTATTTTTAATATTAATAATGCTCCCATCAAAACTATTTAGTAAAGGAATATTAATTCCTTGATTTAAATAATCGAAAGTATCATCTTTTAAAAAAGAAATATTTCTATCAATTAGTTCTAAAGGATTTGCAAAATCTTCAGAAGTTGCGTTAACAAAAAGATAAGTTACTAAAGTTTTAAGTTTATTTCTTTCTCTATCTTTTGAAAAATTAGGAAATTTTTTAACTTTATCAATAGCTATACTAAGATACTCTGTTAACTTAGCAAAAAAAAATTTTTTATTTTTTATCATTAATATCGGAAAATTATCATCTTTCTTATAAGATATTACTTTATTTTCTTCATATATCATTGAATTAAATCCAATTGGAAATGGATCTCCATCAATTATTATATTCCCATTACTTGCTTCTATTAAGACTTCATTTAATAACTCATCCAATTTTAACATCTCTTTTCATTTTTTTATTTTAAATCGGTTTCCGGTATTATTATATATTAATGTAAATATAATAGTGCAAAAAAACAATATCATACCTAAGAAAACTTATTACAAATAAAAACATTACTTGCCTATAAATTTATATAGAGAAATTTTATCATATTCAGCTTTTTTTTAAGCTATTATAACCAAATATTAAATAAACCCTTTTCCTTAATCACCTTATATAATTATATCAAAAAAATAATAGTTATTATACTATTATTTTTTATAATTACAGGAACTACATTTTATGATTTTACCTTTTTCAACCATTAAACTTGAACATTCTGGACATTTATCTCCAGTTGGTTTATCCCATAATGCAAATTTACAATTTGGATAGTTACTGCATCCATAAAATAATTTTCCTTTTCTTGTAGGTTTTTGGATAATATCATTATTACATTCTGGACATTTACCAACAATTATTTTTTCTTTTTCTTCTTTTTTAATATATCTACAAGTAGGATAATTACTACAAGCAGTAAATTCTCCATATCTACCTTTTCTTATTACTAAATCACTATTACAATCAGGGCATTTTTCACCAGTAAGTAATGGGGCTTTTTTTTCCATTTCAGCAAATGCTTTATCTACTAAAGGCTCAAATTTATTATAAAAATCAGTTAATACTTTAATGTGGTCTATTTTATTATCAGCAATTTTATCTAAATCATTTTCCATATTAGCTGTATATTCAATATTAATAATATTTTGAAAGTATTCTTGTAATTTATCAGTTGTTTCGATCCCTGTTTCGGTAGGATGAAATTTTTTATCAATTACGCTTACATAATCCCTAGCTTTAATAGTTTCCATTATTTTTGAATATGTACTAGGCCTTCCAATACCTAATGCTTCTAATTCTTTAATTAAAGTTGATTCAGTATACCTTGCAGCTGGTTTAGTAAAATGTTGAGAAGGGAGGATATCATTTGCGATTAAAATATTAGTTTTATAATTACTAAAATCAGGTAAAATAACATCCTCATTATTAACATATTTACCATAAACTTTTAAGTAACCATCAAAGGTTAATATACTACCTGTACTTTTAAAAGTATAACCATTATTTTCTAATATTAAAGTTGTTGCTAAAGTTTTAGCATCAGACATTAATGAAGCTAAAGCTCGATAATAGATTATACTATATATTTTATATTCATCATTTGATAAATAGTCTTTTATTGATTCGGGTGTTCTTTCAATAGATGTAGGCCTTATTGCTTCATGAGCATCTTGAACTTTATTTTTACTTTTATTTGTTTTTACATAGCCAATATAATTATCGCCATATTTTTTCTTAATATATTTATATGTATCGTCAATAAACCCAGGAGAAAGACGAGTAGAATCGGTACGCATATAGGTAATTAAACCAACTGTTTCGGTTCCTATGTTAACACTCTCATATAATTTTTGCGCAATTTTCATAGTTTTACTTGATCCAAAATTTAATCTATTAGCGCATGTTTGTTGTAGAGTTGATGTTGTAAAAGGCATTACGCCTTTTTTAGTTTTTTCTTTTTGTTCTATATTTTCAATAACAAATGATTTAGAAAGTTTATTTAAAATTTCATTTGCTTCTGCCTCACCAGTTATTTTAATTTTTTTACCACGGTATTTTTCTAAAATACTTTCAAAGTCTTTAAATTGAGCGGTAATATTCCAGTATTCTTCCGGAATAAATGCTTCTATTTCTCTTTCTCTATCAACTATTAATTTAAGAGCAACACTTTGAACTCTTCCTGCTGATTTTCCACCTGTTTTAGATTGCATTAATTTAGATAATCTAAAACCGATAATTCGGTCAAGCATTCTTCTTGTTTCTTGACTTTTAACTAAATCATTATTTATTTTAATAGGATTTTTAAAAGCTTTTAATACCGCATCTTTAGTTATTTCATTAAATATGACTCTTTCATAAATTTCATCGTTTAATTCTAAAGAATCATATAAATGCCAACTAATAGCTTCTCCCTCTCTATCTGGATCAGTAGCTAAATAGACATAATTAGAATTTAATACATCTTTTTTTAATTCTTTAATAACTGCATTTTTACCTTTAGCTGGTTTATAATTGGGTTTAAAATTATTCTCAATATCAATTCCTAGACCATATTTACCAGTAGTAGCTAAATCTCTAATATGACCTTTACTAGAAACTACTTTATAGTCTTTTCCTAAATATTTTTCGATTGTTTTAGTTTTAGATGGTGATTCTACAATTACTAGTTTCATTAAATTTTCCTCCTATTCTTCAATTACTGGTTCTAAAGTTTCTTCTATTTTCGGATATATTTTTAGTCCATTTTCTAAATAATTAAAATAATTGTTTTTAATAGCAAGTGAACTCATTTTTTGTTTTAAATTTATTTCATAATTTATTTGAATTAATTCTTCATTATTATATGTAAAATCATTATTTATAGAATTAATAAATTTACTATTAGTGCTACTATAAAAACCATTTTTATTTTGCCATGAACCATCAGCAAATATTACTCGATCATCATAATCACTAAAAATATCATTTCCTAAATAAAGACGAGGATCATAATTCATATTAAAAAAATTAAGAATCGTAGGTGCTAAATCTATTAAAGAAGTATATTTATATATTTGCTCAGCTTCTTTTTCAGAATTATAAATTATAAGTGGGGTTCTGTCAACTTCATTATTAATTAATTCATAGTTCATTATTTCATCTAAATATTTATTACTAATACCATAAGGATAATGATCTCCGAATAAAACTATTACTGTATCATTTAGTTTACCGCTTTCTTCTAATTTTTGCATTAGTAAACCAATAGCTGCATCTAGTTCAAGCAATTTTGATAAATATCTTTTAATTGGTTTACTATAATTATATTGAGTAAGTCGATCTAAATTTTTATTTCCATATTCACTGTCTACTGAATATGGTTGATGAGAAGTTACTGATATTAAGAAAGCCATAAATTTATCTTCATTAATAAAATATGGTACTGATTTTTCTATTAAATCAACATCACTAGGCCATTCTTTATATAATGAACTCCATTTTATACTTAAATCTGGTGCATTACGATATATTTGACTTCCCATATTTGCATGTATTATTCTTCTTGAATAATAAAATTCAGCATAATCATGATAACTACTAGTAGAATATCCTATATTATTAAAATGATTAAACAAAGATTGATAATAAGTATTTCTTTTATAGGTATTTGCAGTACAGGTATTATTTATTGTATAAAGACCGGTAATAACCGTCATTTCATTATTTCCAGTACTACAACTATTACGCGGTGAATAATTATTTCTAAAACTGATTCCTTCATTATATAATTTATATATATTAGGAAATAATTCTTCATTGATTAATATATCATTAGCTGATTCCATAAGAATCATAATTAAATTTTTACCTTCAAAAAGACCTGTATATTCATTTTTAGGAGTAATTTCTCGATTTATAAAATAATTGTTTAAATTATTATAATTATTATTAGTTTCATTTAATATTAATTCTTTCCAAGAATAATCATCTATTATTCTTGAATAATCAGTTATATGACTTTTTATATCTTCATTTAAATATGTGTAAACATAATCGTTATTATAATTTAATTTAAATATTACACTATTTAAATCAGTTATTCCATAAACTATAACTCCGAATTGACATACTGATAAATTAGAGTTTTCAGGATATCTAATTAAAGATAAATTATTTGTAGACTGCAACTCATTTTGCATAAATTTTACCTTTAAAGAATAATAATATCCAAAAAATAATATTACAATTATAATTAACACTATAAAATAAGTAAGAATTTTTTGAGATTTTTTTTCAATATAGAATTTAAAATAAACTGTTTTATTTAATTTTTTTAGTTTAAGTTTCTTTTCTAAGTACCAATAATAAATAAGTATTAAAATAAATGGTATTAATAATAAATAAGTAGTACTTTTAGCAGCAGTTAAATATTCTTTAATATAATCTATAACTTTAGTTCCTTGTTCAGCATTTCCAACTCCCATAAAAAATCCCAGATAAAAATAAAGATTTACTTCAACCCATGCGTATACAACTATAGTAGTACTTACTAAAGTAGCAATGATTTTTTTAATTAAATTATTTTTGACACTAATAATCAAGCCAATAATTAAAGCAAGTATTAAAGAACTAAATGATATTCTTAATATCGGCCACCCAATGATATCACTTAAAGTATTGAATCTTACAATAAGTTCGATACTAAATATATATAAAAAGAAAATAAATGTATTTTTAAATATTTGTTTTCCTAATTTTTCTTTCATTTATATCACCTTCGTTTATTAAAACATTTATTGGTTTAAATGTAAATCTATAATTGTCAAGTAATCCGTATTTTTTTATATTTTCCATGTGCATTTTAGTTCCATATCCTTTATGATGTTTAAATCCATATTCTGGAAATTTCAAATCAAGTTTATCCATTAATTTATCTCTTGTTACTTTTGCAATAATTGAAGCAGCTGCAATACTTATACTGTTAGCATCTCCTTTAATAATACTAGTGCTTTTTATCTTTAAATCTAGTTTAACTGCATCAATTAATATATGTTCTGGAACTATACTTAAATTATTAATAGCTTCAATCATAGCTTTTTTGGTAGCTTCTAATATATTAATTTCATCAATAATATTATTTTCAATAATACTAATTCCAATACTTAAAGCATCTCTATTTATAATTTCAAACATTAAATCTCTTTTTTTAGGATTTAATTTTTTGGAATCATTTATACCTTCATGATAATAATTTTTAGGTAAAATAACTGCAGCTGCAACAACAGGACCAACTAAAGGACCTCTTCCTGCCTCATCAACCCCGGCTATTAATGTAATGCCTTTATTATTCAATTCTTTTTCATACTCATTTAACATTATATTCCTCTATCAAGTGTAATACCTTTAAGATATTCATTTTTAAGATCATTAATTACCATATTACTAACCTTTTCAAAATCAATAATATTACCTTTAGTAATTGCTCCTATTTTTCTTCCAATAATACTATATGCATCTTCTATATTTGTTTCATCAAAATTATCTAAATTATATCGTTCTTTAAGAATACGAGGATAATATTTATTTAGGGTATTTAAAATATAGATAGCAACTTCATTTATAGGTAAAACTTCATTTTTGATAGCTGATGTACAAGCTAAATTAAAAGCAATTTCTTCAGACGAAAATTTAGGCCATAAAATACCAGGAGTATCTAGGACTAAAATATTATATTTAGTTTTAAGCCAAGAGTTTACTTTCGTAATACCAGGTTTATTTCCAACATTAGCAACCTTTTTACCGGCCATTTTATTAATTAATGTGCTTTTCCCTACATTAGGTATCCCAACAACTAATGACTTTATTTCTTTCGGTTTTAAGCCTTTTAAAAATCTTTTATAATTAATATCTTTAACTACTTCACTAGTTAAATCTATTACTTTTTTATAATCATTATTATTATTTAAATTTAATAGTAATACCTTATATCCTTTGTCTTCATAATATTTTACCCATTTATTAGTAACTTTAAGATCACATAAATCTTTTTTAGTCATAATTAATATTCTTACTTTATTTTTAATTAATTTATCAATATCAACTATTTTAGAAGAAAAAGGAATTCGAGCATCAATAAGTTCATATACTATATCGATTATAGGTAATAATTTAGTTATTTCTCTTTTAGTTTTTTCCATATGCCCAGGATACCAATTGATGTTGGTTTTATTATCCATAATTATCACTCCTCTTAGCATCAAAATCTACAAATTAATTATATCATAATTTATAATATCAATATAGTTATTTGATTTTTTAAATAAATTGACTCAAACCTTATTATTTTGATATATTAAATAAGACATAAATATTTTAAATTTATATTCATATAATAAATTTGAAAATATAAGGAGATACATAATGAAAAGAACAAAAATAAAAGACCGAATATTACCTAATTATACTAAAGGTGAGGAAATAATGAATATGGTTACTCATATAATCGGTGGGGTTATTGGTATTGTAGCATTAATTTTATGTATTATATTTTCATGTTTACATAAAGATGGTTATGCTTTAGCTGGATCGATAGTATTTGGAATATCGATGATCTTACTTTACACTACATCTAGTATATACCATGGATTAAGTCCTAAAAAAAGTACCGCTAAAAAAGTTTTTCAAGTCCTTGATCATTGTACAATTTTTATTCTAATAGCTGGTACTTATACGCCAATATTATTAACTGGTATAAGAATTCATTCTCCTGCATTAGCTTGGAGTTTATTTGGAATATTATGGGGAGTTGCCATATTAGGTATTATTTTTAATTCTATCGATATAAAAAGATATAAGAAATTTTCAATGATATGTTATTTAGCCATGGGATGGTGTATTATAATTACTGCCAAAGATATTGTTTCAATCCTTGGAGTTCCAGCAGTAACTTTATTGTTAGCTGGAGGTATTGCTTATACTATTGGAGCAATATTATATGGTATAGGTAGTAAAAAGAAATATTTTCATAGT
>JAQVVC010000066.1 GCA_028699175.1 Bacilli bacterium
AAGCATATATGACCATCTATATTTAATCTTTGATTGCTATAATCCCAGTATCTTTTATTAAATAATTGCACTAATGCATATCCAGTTATATATTCAATGGTAGTAGCTCCAATCATACCTAAAATAAAAATAAAAATTAAACTATTCTTAAAAGCCATAGTTAATAAAAGAATTATGATCGCTCCAAATCCATATATAGGTATAAATGGTCCGTTAAGAAAACCTCGATTAATCCATTCTTTATTTATTATAGAAACATAACCAGTTTCCCAAATCCAACCCAAAAAACAATATATTAAAAAAAATATTACCCATTGTGTTAGTATATAATTCATTATAATCAATCCTTTATTATATTATGGATGATTTTTAGAAAAAAATCAATGTCTTAAAAAAAAATACTAGACTTTTTATAAAGTTCTTGTATTTTTTTTATTTTCAATCTAAATTTTTTTTAATAACCAAAAATCTTTATCCTAAGGCAACATCTAATGTCATCATAATAATAAATCCTAAAATTAAATATATTGCCATTTTATTATTATTTTTTGATGCCATACTTTCAGGAATTAATTCTATTACAATCACATATAGCATTGCTCCGGCTGCAAAAGCAAGAAAGAAAGGAAGAAGCATTTGCAATTTTAATGCTAAATATAAACCAATTATAGCACCTATTGGTTCTACTGCAGCAGTTGATGTACTGATTAGAAATGATTTGAATTTACTATTTCCTTTTTTATAAAGAGGAAAGCTTAGGGCACTTCCCTCTGGAAAGTTTTGAATACCAATTCCTATAGCTAAAGTTAATGCTCCCATAATAGTTGCACCTGGAATTCCATTTATTGCTGCTCCAAAAGCTATTCCAATAGCCATACCTTCTGGAAAGTTATGAAGCGTCATAGACAATACAAGCATATTTGTTTTATCTTTTGTATTATAAATTTTATCTCCTACAAATAATAGTAATCCACCAAATAATATACCTAAAACGCACATTAAGAGTGAGTGTTTTCCATAATCTAAAGCAGGATTTATTAATGAAAAGAAAGTTGATGCTAACATTACTCCTGCTGAAATACTAAGCAATATATCCATTTTTCTTTTATTAATATTCTTAAATAAAAAAATAGTAGCTGCTCCTAAAGAATTGATAAAAAAAGTTCCTAATGATGCTATTATTGTTTGTGTTAATGGATTTAATGAACAAAAAAAATCTATCATAATTATACCTCATATTATGATATGATTTTAATTAATTTTGGTTATTTATTTTTTAACTTCCATTATAACTGGTAATATAATCGGTCTTCTTCCCGTTAAATTTTTAATAAAGAGATTCAATTCTAATATTATTTGATTTTTTAAATCTAAATAATTATAAGATGTTTTTATAGTGGTATTAACTATTGATGTCACTTTATCTTCAATTTTTTGAATTAGTTCAATATTTTCATTGATTAAGACAAATCCTCGGGTAGTGATATTCGGTTTTATTAATATTTCTCTAGTGAGAGGGTTAATATTAATAAAAGCAACTAAAATACCATCTTGACTCATTAATTTTCGATCTTTTATTACTACTGAACCAATATCTCCGATTCTAGAACCATCGACATAAATATCTCCTGCTTGGACTTTTTTCCCTAATCTAACGCCTTCTTTGGTAAGCTCAAGCACATCTCCATTAGTACAAATAAATATATTTTCTTTAGGAATGTCACAATCTATAGCTAAATCAGCATGATGTTTAAGCATACGATATTCCCCATGAACAGGCATAAAATATTGTGGTTTAACCATTCTAAGCATCCATTTTAACTCTTCTTGATTTGCATGTCCAGAGGTATGAATATCTGATAATTCGGTATTAGTATATACTTTTACTCCTTTTAAATATAATTTATTTATGATTCGATTAATACTGGCTTTATTACCTGGAATAGGACTTGAAGAAAAAACGACTATATCATCTGGTAATAATACAATTTGACGATGATTTCCATCTGCTATTCTTGATAATGCTGCTAAAGGTTCACCTTGAGAGCCAGTACATAAAATACATATTTCATTTTTCTTTAAATCTTTAGATTCATTATGTTCAATAAAGATAGATTTATCTTCAATTAAATTGTTTTTTAGGGCTATTTCCTTAGCATTTTCCATACTTCGTCCAAAAGTAATAATTTTACGGTTATTTTTACGGCAAGTTTCTATTATGTGTTTAATTCTATATATGTTAGATGCAAAAGTTGCAATTATTATTCTAGCATTTTGACGAGCAAATACTTCACCTAAAGCTTCATCAACTATACTTTCACTTTTAGATGATCCTGGAGTTAAAGCATTAGTACTATCAGACATTAATAATTTGATTCCTTCATCTCCTAATTTTGCCATTTTATGAATATCAGCGATAGGCCCGATTGGGGTTAAGTCAAACTTAAAATCTCCAGTTGTAAATATATTACCATTTGGAGTTCTTAATATTATACCAAAACTATCTGGTATAGAATGGGTAGTTCTAACAAAATCTACTGTTATATATTTAAATTTAAAAACACTATTAGCATCATATATTTTAAGATTTTTATAGGTCATATTTCGATCAGTTAGTTTTTTTATTATTAAGTCATTAGCTATTTGAGGTGCATAAATAACAGGTATATCAATATTTTGTAATAAAAAAGTAATACCTCCTATATGATCCTCATGACCATGAGTTATAAATAAAGCTTTAATATTATTAGCTTTTTGTTTTAAATAAGTTATATCTTGAATAACATAATCTATTCCTAGTAAATCATTTTCAGGAAACAATACCCCTGCATCTATAATAATTATTTCATCATCATGTTCGACAACATACATATTTTTGCCGACTTCTCCTAAGCCTCCAAGTGCAAAAACAGTAGTCACTGTTTCATTATTTTTCATGTAAAAAAATTCCTCCTTAAATTCAAAAAAATACATAAGTTCTCTTGGTATGTTTTATTATATTATATTTTATCTTATTTGTCTAGTTAAAGTTTTATTT
>JAQVVC010000024.1 GCA_028699175.1 Bacilli bacterium
TTAAAATATAATAGTCATTTTTTTGCTATTTATTTATTTAAAAATAAATGGTATATTAAAATAAATAAATTTTAAGAACAAATTAGGTGATATTATAATAAATAAAGATACTCAAAATTTTCTGCTTCGTAATCAAATTGATTTAAAAAAATTTAATAATAAAGAAGAAAGTTATATTTACGATCCTATTGAAATAAATCGATTAGTTGCAAGATATGGATTTTTTTATGAGCCAGAAGAAACTCTTATTAGTATTGCTGATATTATTGGTTATGAAAAGCATATAATTCAGTCATCTAATATTTTTCAAAGTATTAGTTTTTATTTCGAAAGTAATGCTGATGAATACCATTCTCGAAGTGTTGACCTTCTAAATTATAATGCCGATGATTTATTAAAAGTATTAAAAGAATCTTTTATAATTGATCCCATGGCCGTAAAAGAAATGCCTAATAATAAATATGTCATCGTTACCAATGGTTTTCATCGATATACTCTATTAAGAGCTCACTTTGTTAATGAATGTTATAACATTGATAAAACTTCAAGCGAATATATTAAACTTAAAAAAAAGTATGAAATACCAATTCAACTACATCACTTAGATTTAACTAAAACTTATGGTAAATTATTATTACTTAAAAATCCTAACTTTAAAGGGAAAATAAAACCTGAACTTGATAAAGATTATCGAAATACTGGAAACATAATACTAGAGTTAGAAAGTAATAAACAAATAGTGTTAAATGATAATCAACTAATTGAATTTATAAGATTCTTTATAAAAAGTACTACTGATGAAGATTATTTTAAACTTATATCATATTACTATTATAATGAAGAAGATTTTAATATCTTTATTAATCAAAATTTTCCTGAATTAAATTTAGAACCAAAAAGAAACTCAATAAAAAAATAACCACTTTCAAGTTATATTTTTTTTTAAAAATAATATAATATTTTGGAAGGTGATATTTAAAATGCAAAATTATATTAAAAAATCAATAGAATTGCATTTATTTTTTGCTCGCATTATGAAAGAGCACTCTTTATTTTTACAAGTTGGGTTTCCGTTAAAAAATAAAAATTATATTGAAGAAGCTGAGTGGTTTAAAAATCAATTTGAAAGATTATTATTAGATATTGTCAATATTAGTAATAATATTGTTGATCCTGAAATCTTAAATTCTGCCGAAATTGTAACTTCTTTTACCAAGGAAGCTGAAGAAAAAACAGAATATTTATCAGGAGTACAAATTAACCAAAAAATTACTGATTTAGAACATAATTTACAATCAAGAATCATTTTTATGAATCAGGAATTATCTCCAGAAATGATTAAAATAATTAACAATCAAGCTTTAAAATTAGTTAATGGATTAATAATGTTTAAAGAAAAAGTATTAAATGAATTTTTAACATGTAATATTTATACAACAAATTACCCTCTTTTAATTGAACATATCTTAAGAGAAGCAAAATTATATAAATCATATATTGTTCAGTTAGAAACAAATCTTGATATAATGCCAGAAGATATTAAAAAAACAGAATTATTTTGGAATCAAATAATGATGGAACATGCTTTATTTATTAAAGGATTATTAGATCCTAGTGAAAGCGATTTAATAAATCAAGCTGATGCATTTGCTAATAACTATCAAATGTTATTACAAAATGCTCAAAATGCTACCGATTTAATAATAAAACAAAATAATAACCAATCTTTAAATCAAACATTAAAATACCAAGAATTTAAAACAGCAGGGACAAAAGGAATACTTGATTGTCAAATAAAATCAATTATTATGCCCCTTTTAGCAGATCACGTATTAAGAGAAGCAAATCATTATATTAGAATATTAAAAGAAAATACTAACCGTTATATTAATTATTAATTCCATTATAAAAAATTGTTATTAACAATTTTTTATATTTTTATCTTTTAACTCTTTTTATTAATTTAGCATGTAAAACTACTTTATCGGTTTTATTATAACAAGTAGACAATGTTAAAATATTCTCATTTTCATTAATTGAAGTATTAAAATTATAATTACTTCTTTTTAATAACATATTAAGAAATTTTTGATAATTATATGTATTATTAAATTCAGTTTGAATATAATCATTTGTAGTAGGAATATTATAAATACTAAATACTTGCCATAAAGTATTCTCATATTCAGTTGATAATTTTACAACATAGTTATTAGAATTTTTAAGCCAATTGCTTTTAAGAATATTTTTTAAAGAACCGAACATGGTCTTATCTAGTCTTGCATGGGCATATATAATAGTATTTTTATCAGTTCCGTCCAACTTATTACGATAATCAACAAATAGCCATCCAGCATCATTATAACTTTTATTAAAGGAATGAGTTAAATAGTATTCATTATCTTTAGTTTGAACAAAAGGATAATTAATATTAGTTCCATTAACTTGAATCCATCCTTTAGTTTGACTATTAATTTTCTTTAATTGATTAAAATCAACATTAATCATATTCATTTTAATATAATCCCAATATGGATTAGGTTTAGAAATATCACCTTGGTCAATAATTTCTCCTTCATTTATTTCTTCAATCGTAATTTTTTTTAAAACTTCTTTAATCTGATTTTTATTATTGTCATTATCAATATGCCATTTGATAATATTAATTACTGAGATTAAAAGAGTTATTAATAAAACAATAATAAGTAAAAGAAGAAAAAGATTCTTATATTTTAGTTTTATTTTTCGTTTCTTTTTCAAAATATCACTTCCATTATAAGTATACTATTTTTTTATTAAAACAGGAAATAAAATATTTTATTATTAATTTAATGTTATATAGATATTATTATTAATAAATGATATTATTAATATAGAAAAGGAGTCTTATTATGATTGAAAAACTTAACGTAGATGAAGAAAAGATATGCCAAAGTTGTGGAATGCCACTTACAAATGATGTGTTAGGTACTAATACTGATGGTACACTCTCTGATTATTATTGTAAGTATTGTTTTGAAAATGGTAATTTTATTGAAGATATTACCCTTGAAGAAGCAATATTAAGTATAGGTGATATGGCTGAACAAGCTGGAGTAACAAAAGAAGAAGCTATAGGTTATGCTTCAAGACATCTTCCTGATTTAATGAGATGGAAAAAATAATTTTAAGTTAATAAAAAATCCAAAAATATTTTATTACTTTTAATATATGCTTTTTCATTATATAAATAATATTGGTTAACTTGATGGCAATTTAAAAAAAACGTTATGATTTTAATTCCTGTAAAAGGAACTTTTTTTTCGTTACAAATCTTCCCTATTATTCCTATATCATAATCGATGATATTAATATTTATTGGTAATAAAGGAAACATTTCTTCAGTAGTATATATTTTTCTTTCCAAATATTTATTATTTGTATATTTTAAACTATTAATAATTTTATTATTAATTAATTGATTAGATTTATAAATATTATTATAAGAATTAAGTTCACAAACTTCTAAAGGAATTATAATATTTAAAATATTTATATTACTACATGGCCGGCAAGAAGCTAGTCCTAATGACATAATAAATTGGATATTATAATTATTTATTAAATGTCCTGTAGATAAAGCAATATTTACTTTGCCATAACCAGATATAATTATTAAAAATTTACTATGATAATAATTACATAGATAAATATTTTTTTCTATTTGTTTAAAATGACATTTCTCTAATATATAAGAAACACATTTTAATTCTGGAACTATAACTCCAATCATAAAATCACCTTTGTATAATATACTCTTATTAGGATAAAAGGTGTTTTAAAGGAGAAGAATATGAATAATTATATTTATCAAAAAATTGATGATGATGAAATAAAAAACATTTTAAATAAATGCACAATATGTATATTAGGGACATCAAACTATAATTATCCCTATTTAGTACCAATGTTTTTTGAATATGAATATAAAAATAATAATTACTATTTTATTTTAGAAAGTAAATGTTTAGGAAGAAAAATAAAAAATATTCTTAACAATGATAACGTATGTCTTTTTATTCAGTATAATGATATTGATTGTTATAAAAGTATTATTGCAAGTGGAATTGCTAGTATTTCTAAATTATATAATGCTGAAAGATCAAACATGGTAAGTATAAAAGTTATTATCAATGAAATAGAAGGACGTGCTTATTATAAATAAATAATATGTTAAATAAAAAAAGTGTGATATAATTTTGTTGGTGATAGTATGAGTAATAAAGAACAAATAAAATTAATGAAAGAAGTTAGAGATATTATTGATGAACTTGGGGGAATTGATGAAACTATATTTTTATCTATTGGCGTCAATGCAACAGAATGTTTAAATCCTACAGAAAAAACATTAGAAGAATTAAAAAAATACCAAGCAAAAGTTAACAAAGAAAAAATTGAAAGGTTAGATATTAGTCTATAGGTGTTGTATGAAAGATAGGAAAGATGGTATCAGAGTAAAAAATTTAAGTGGTGTAAGTTCACTTATACCTCATCTTAAACCTTCAAGAGCAGATTCTGATGTTTATATCAATATGAAAATTGATGTAAGTGAATTAGTTAAATATTATGAAAAATTAAAAAAGCAAAAAGAAACGAAAGATATTACTTATTTCCATATATTTTGTACAGCAATGGGAATGGTTGTATATAATCGGCCACTTCTTAATCGTTTTATTATAAATAAGAAGTTTTATGATCGAAAAAATGTTTCTATCTCATTTGTTGCTAAAAAAGATTTTACTGATGATTCTGAAGAAACATTAAATTTAGTAAAAATTGCCGAAGACGATAATTTATTTTCATTAGGTAAAAAATTAAATAATACTGTTACAGCAGTTAGAAATCAAAAAACTAATTCAACAGATGACATCGTATCTTTTGTTGGCAAGATGCCAAAATTTATGAAATCATTTATTATGGCCATTATTAGATTTTGTGATAATCATGATTTGCTTCCGGCATCGATTACTGATAATTTAATCTATTATTCTACTGTACTAGTATCTAATTTAGGAAGTATAAAATGTGGTGCTATATATCATAATTTAACTGATTTAGGAACTAACTCAATATTAATTACGATCGGAGAAATAAAAGATGAACCAGTTGTTATTAATGGTAAAATTGAAATTAGGAAAATGTGTGAACTTGGTGCTAATTTAGATGAAAGAATAGCAGATGGCTTTTACTTTGTCAAATCATTAAAACTTTTTGAATATATATTAAAAAATCCAACCTTATTAGAAAATAAGAGTTATACCAAAATAGATTTTTAATTTATGAAAACGATATATATAATAGCATCAGATTCAGGAACTTATTTTTCGAAATTTTTAAAAATAATAACCCGCGAAAAATATGTTCATATCAGTATTGCTTTAGACGATAAATTTAAAAAAGTATATTCTTTTGGACGTAAACAAAAATTTATGTTACCAGCGGGATTTATCAATGAAGATTTAGAAATGATTTGTCAACTTTTCAAAAAAACCGATTTACAAATATATGAATTAAAAATTACGAAAAAACAATTTTATACAATAAATAAAATATTAAAAGATAAATATATTAAGAATGCTCTTAAATATCGGTATAATATTAAAGGTTTACCAATGATTAATTTTAATTTATCTTATAAAAGAGATTATCATTATGTTTGCAGTCAATTTTGTGGTAAATTATTAAATGACTCTGGAATAATTAATTTTAATAAAAATTATTCTTTAATTAAACCAAGAGATATATTAAATATTAAAGGATTAAATTTGATATATGAAGGTAAAGCTACAGATTTTTTAAAACAATTATAAAAGATACCTATTTGTATCTTTTTTTTATTCATTCCATTTAAAATTTTCTACTTCGGGAATATCTATTCCATATTCTTTAATATAATTATTATGATATTTTAAAATATCTTCATATTTCTTTATTAAATTTTCTCTTACTTCACTAGTGATATTTATATATTTAAGAATATCTAATATAATGTTATACCTATCTATTTTATTTCTCACTCTCATATCAAAAGGTGTTGTAATTGTTCCTTCTTCAATATAACCATGGACATGGATATCTTGATTTTCTCTTTTATAAGTTAATTGATGAATTAAATCAGGGTAACCATGAAAATTAAATATAATTGGTTTATCTTTAGTAAATAAATAATCATATTCATCATCAAGCATTCCATGAGGATGTTTATTATTAGATGCAAGTTTCATTAAATCAACTACATTAACTACCCTAATTTTTATTTCCGGTAATTCTGCTTTTATTATTTGTCTAGCCGCAAGAATTTCTAATGTTGGAGTATCACCAGCACATCCTAAAACTATATCAGGATTTTCATCACTTGCCCAAGTTAAGATATCAACTCCTTTAGCACAGTGGATTTTTGCTTCTTCTGTAGTAAGCCATTGCGGTCTTTCATGTTTAGAAGCTACAATAACATTAATATAATTTTTAGTTCCAATTATATGATGAAATGATGATAATAATGTATTAGCATCAAAAGGTAAATATATTCTTACTATTTCACTTTTTTTAGAAATTAAATGATTTAAAAAACCAGGATCTTGATGAGTATAACCATTATGATCTTGTTGCCAGCAATGACTTGTCAAAATATAATTAAGCGATGCAATATCTTTTCGCCACGATAGTTCACTACACATTTTTAACCATTTAGCATGTTGCGAAGCCATTGAATCGATAATTCTTATAAAAGCCTCATAACTATGAAAAAAACCATGTCTTCCTGTTAAAATATATCCTTCTAACATTCCTTGACAAACATGTTCTGATAACATACTATCTATTACTTGGCCTTCATTAGAAAGTAATTCGTCATACTCAAAAATAGTACCATTAAATTTTCTTTTAGTTACATCAAATACAGCATTTAATCTATTTGATATTGCTTCATCGGGGCCAAATATCATAAAATTTTTATTTAATTTAACTACTTCTTTTATATACTCCCCTAATACACTCATATCACTATTAGTTATTTCACCATGTTTATTAAATTTTAAAGTATATGGATCATAATTAGGAATGATTAATTCTTTAAGCAATAAGCCCCCATTAGTATAAGGATTAGCACTCATTCTTTTATTTCCTTTTGGGCTCATTTCTTTTAAATATGATACTAAAGTACCATTTTCATCAAATAACTCATCTACTTGATAACTTTTTAACCAATCTTCTAATATTTTAGGATCATCAACTTTCCCACCAGTTGAACCTGGAACTTGATGAGCTCTAAATGTTCCTTCAATATTTTTATCTTTATATGATTTAAGACCAGTCCATCCTTTAGGAGTTTTTAAAATTATCATCGGCCAAATAGGTCTTGATGAATCGTTTGTAAGATTAGCTTTATTTTTAATGTTTTTGATATTTAAAATTACTTCATCCATTGTTTTAGACATTAATTCATGCATTTTTATTTGATCTTCGCCATTAACTATATATGGTTTATAACCCAAACCTTCAAAATATTTTATTAATTCATCTTCAGATATACGAGCTAAAATTGTTGGATTAGCTATTTTATAGCCATTTAAATTTAAGATAGGTATAACTACTCCATCAGTTATCGGATTAATAAATTTATTAGCTTGCCATGATGTAGCAAGTGGTCCTGTTTCAGCTTCACCATCACCAATAGTACAAGCAACTATTAAATCCGGATTACCTAATACCGCACCATAAGCATGTGCTAAACTATACCCTAATTCTCCTCCCTCATTTATACTACCAGGCACTTCTGGAGCAACATGACTTGATGTTCCACCAGGAAAACTAAATAATCTACATAACTTAGTTAAGCCCTGTTCATCTTGAGTAAATTCGGGATATATTTCTGAATATGTACCTTCTAAATAGGCATTTCCAATTAATGCTTGCCCACTATGACCAGGCCCTGATATATAAAACATATTTAAATCATATTTTTTAATTACCCTATTTAAATGCATATAAATAAAATTATGACCGGGGGCACTTCCCCAATGGCCGATTAATTTTGATTTGATATGTTTTTGTTCAAGAGGTTTTCTTAACAAAACATTATCTTTTAAATACATTTGAACACACGATAAATAATTGAGAACTCGAAAATATTCATCTAATTTTTGAATTTCAGTTTTCAAATAAAACACCTCTTTATTCTAAATAATATTATACAATAATTTTTCTAATAAAAAAAGAGACTTTATAAAGTTCTCCAATATAATATATTATCTTCAACAATTATTTCTAACTCATTATGATCTAATAAGTAAGCTAAATAACATTTAATTGAAGCTCCTATATATGCATTTTGAATAAAATCCATTTTTACTTTATATATTTCAAAAATCTTTTTTAATATATGTTCAAAAGTAATCTTTTCTCCACATATTTTTTTTAGATTTCTAATTATATCTTCAGAAGCATCCTTATTTAATTTAATAATTTTATCTAATTCTGTTTGGGAAAAGTTTTCACCATGACTAGGAACAAATATTTTAGCTTTTAAAGTTTTAATATAATCAAGGGTTTCTAAATATTCTTTAATATTATACTTAAATTGAATAGTATATTTTTTAAGCGCTGTTTCGCCTCCAATAGCATCAGCTAAGAAATAAATATCATCACTTGTTTTAAAACCAACCATATCACCATTATGACCAGCTAAATTAATTATTTCTAATCCGGCCGGCAATATTTCTGGAGTTAATTCTAAAACGTTACTTTCTTTAGCAAGTATATATTCATTTCTTAAATATTTATGAGGATATCCTCCAAATGATATTGCTGCTGTTATTTCAGGATTTTCAATGATTGCTTTTTCCATTTTACTTGCATATATTGGAACATTTAATTTTTTTTGAATAATATTATTGCCCCCAATATGATCAATATGACTATGAGTATTTAAGATCATTTTAATTTGCCAGTTATTATCTTTACAGACATCCATAATATTTTGACCAGATTGATCATCAAATCCTGTATCAATTATAGCTACATCAGTTTCATTAATTAAATAAATCCCTATCTTATTAGGATTATTTATTACATAAGTTTTACTTCCTAGTTGTTCTAACATTTTAATCACCTTTATCATTATAACAAATTATTATTATAATTTCATATTAATTTCTTATTAATATAGTCTTTTTATTTTGTTTAATTCAATTTTATGGATTGAACCATGGATAACATTAAACTGGGTTTTATTATAATTTAAATTTATATTATTGAGGATAAAATAAAGCATATTAATAACTCCACGATGAGTTATTAATAAAGAATGATTATAATTATCAATACTATTTAAAAACTGAGCTACTCTATCATATAAGTCTTGAACCGATTCTCCATTTGGATATCTATCTGTAATTAAAGGATTATGAAAATAATTTGGATATAAATTTTTAGCTAATTTTACTTCCATACCATTTAAAATACCTTTATTTAATTCTTTAATATCGCTTAATTCATATACTGGTAATTTTAATTTTTCATTTATAATACTAGCTGTTTCAATTGTTCGATTAAGTCCACTATGATATATGGTGTTAATATCTTTGATATTTCGAACAATAAAATCAGCACTTTTTTCTACTTGTAATTTTCCTTCATCGGTAAGACCCCCACTACTCCAACCGCCAACAAAAGATTCATCATCTAAGCCATGTCTCATTAAATAAATAATAGTATTATTTTTCATTCTGAAAATCCCTCCATATTTCTGTTTCTCTTGGACCATTAGAATGTTGATATTTTCCTTGATAGAGTTTTATTTTACCACATATTTTCCAAAACATTACCTGGCCTATTTCCATTCCTTTATATACTTTTACTGCTTGAGTAGCATGAAGTTGAAGAGTTAATCTTCCCTGAAAACCGATATCTACTAAATCAGATGTTATATGAACAAATAAACCCAAACGTCCAGTTGAACTTCTTCCCGTAATTATTGGTACATAATTATCGCTACCAATAATTTCATTTGTAAATCCTAAATATATTTTATTAGGATATAGAACTATACCTGAATCTGGAATTTCAAGTATTTTAGTTTTTAATATTCTTTTTGTATCTAAAATTTTTTCATCATATACTTTTAAATAATCTCCTAAACGATAATTATAACTATTGGGATTAATTTGAGATTTATTAAAAGGTATAATTGTAATTTTATTATTTTTAACACCCTTTTCAATACTATTACCTGATAGAATCATTTAATCCTCCTTTATAAAACATACTTACAAATGGTTTATTATGTTTATTATATTTTCCGGTTTCATATGTAATTAATTTTTTACCTTTTATTTTCCAAAAAGTAACTTGCCCTATTTTCATATTAGGATATATTCTTAACGGCTGAACTGATTTCAGTTCTAGAGTCCAATTATGATAACAACCCACATGTCCCAATGGCGCCGTAATTTGAAGAAAAAGGCCTAATCTACCTACCGAACTTCTACCTATAAGTTGAGTAACATATTTTTTACTACCAATTTTTTCTTTAGTGCAAGCTAAATATAATTTATGCGGCTTTAATACATATCCTTTTTCCGTTAACATGATTTTCTTATATTTACTTTTTATTTTAGGATCTATTACATCATCACTCATTTCATATAAAATATTACCTAAACGATAATTATAGCTATTAGGATTAAGAAGTTCTTTTTTAAAAGGAGAAATACTAATATTATTATTTTTAACTTCACTTTCAATTTTTAAACCACTTAAAATCATATTTTATAACTCCGATACTTTTTTATTAATGAAAGAGTTTTTTCTTTTGGTTTTATATAATCTAAAGAATCAAGAAAGTCGATATCTTCATCAAGCTTATTTCCAGCAATATCTGGAGCATGAATAAGATTAGCTTCTAAGTTATAACCGTTATAATTAATTTTCCCATCATGTTTTTGAGTAAAAGCATATCTATTTCTAATTTCTTGTTTTATCATACTGGTTTCTAAAATCAATTCTTCTATACTTAAAGGAGTATCTTTATTTAAAAAGACCACTAAAAATTCTGAGCCAAATAAAATAGACAAAGCTTTTAAATGCATTTTAATTATTTCTTGGTATTCAAGTTCCTTATCTCTATATAAATATATAATTTTAGTAACATCTTCGTATAACCTAATCCAATAATTAAATTTTTTTTCTTCTAGAAGTTTTAAAATTTCTTTGACATAATTATGAGAATCTGGTTTTAATAATAAATAACTAAATAAATGCTTTTTTGTTGTAAGTGACCAATTTGAGTATAATTCATTATTTGACCACCAAATTATTTCTTTAAAACCACTAAGATCATTATTTCTTTCATATTTAATTCTAGGATGATCATAATTTACATTAACATATTTTTCTTGATAATTTGGGGTATTAGGGTAAATCGTTCTTATTACATAATCAACGCCAAATTCTTCGGTAATTTCAATTAATTTTTTTATATCTTCTTCACTATTTATTCCTTCTTTTAAAAGAGGTATTGATAATCTAATTTTTAAATTAGGATAATTATTTCTAAATAAAGTAAGTTTATCGATAAGAGGAATATAAATTTTAGGATTCATTATTGTTTTATTAGTATCATCATCATAATGAGCAATTGAAATATTTATTTCATCTAAACCATCAATTTTTTGAAAGTGATTACCATTAGTATAAATTTTAATATATGAATCTTTAATGATTGTTTTTATTAGGGAAACCTTATTACTTAGATTTTTATCTAAGAACGGTTCTCCACCACCCGTAATTTCAAATTTTTTTATCCCCCTTAATTTTAAAGTGTTAAGTATACCTTCAGCATTTTCTATAAAAGGATTATCATTACAAGAAATCAATTTTTTATGATAATCTCTTGACTTTGATATACAAAAAGTACAATCACAAGTACAACTTTCGGT
>JAQVVC010000067.1 GCA_028699175.1 Bacilli bacterium
CCCCTGATAATGCTGAAGCCCCAGCACCACCTAACATTGCTGCTCCACGTTGAGCAAAAGTATTATCTTCCAATCTTTTCTTGATACTTATTCCCTTACCAAAATCTTTAATATTAAATAAATTTTTGATTAATTCAGGAGCTGTTTTAGCAAAGTTAACTATTCCTAATATTATAACAACTGTTGCTAACATCTTAATTAATGAACTAACATCAGATTGATTACGATGAAAGACATTTTCTATTACTTCAGGTACTAATGTAATAGCAAACATCGAAAAATAAATTACAATTAACTTCATAAATAATTCTAAATAAGTTTCAACCAAGGATTTAAACCATGTAGTTTGAGAAAGTGACTCTTTTTGAGTGATATTTTGAGCAATAGGGATTGGTGCTATAATTTGTAAGAATCCTAATTTAGCAACTCGAATTCCTATGTCGATAGCAAAAGCCACAATCATTTGGATAGCTAAAACAGCTGCTATCGTACTTAAGATAGCATAATATATCATTTCTCTTTCAGAGTTTACTAATCGTTCCCATGCATTTAAATTTAATTGTTTTTTTAAATCAGAATCTCCAAAAAAGTAACCAGGAGTATTACTTTCCATAGCTTTATCATATGATTCAACAAAATTAGCACAAGCAGGCACTGTAGTTTCATTATCATCAATTTTACAATCTAAATATGAATATTCTTTTCCAGTAGAATCAACCGGATGATAAAAAGCTTGCCCAATTGATAAAGCCATAGAAGTCCCTGCAGATTTAAGTGAATTATCTGGTACAGAAGAAGATGAACTTCCAAGGATAATATTTCCTATCACATTAGAAGATAATATATTATTTTGAAATATTTGCATATATTTAAATATGGTCGGAAGTAAGATAATAATTATTATCGATTTTACTAACTTGCTAACTATTGTTTTAGCTTGATTTTCTCCTGACACTTTATCTGGAGAAACAATTAAGACTAATATTTCATAAGCAATATAAAAAAGCATTACAATTCCAAGAATTATAAAAACTCTATCCGTAAAAGTTCTTAATGTGGTTTCAGTAAACAAATTTGCTTTACTAATCACAATAAATACTTGATAAAGAAAAGAAATAAAAGAATAAAGGAATCCATCTATCCAAAGACAAATAGTGTTTAATACATTCCATACATTGTCCATGAAACCCTCCTAACTTAAACATGTAGAATATTTGTTATCAATAAATCCTAATAAAATATCTAGTAATACTGGTAGAAAAAATAATATCGCCACCAATATAATTCTAGTTGTTAATCTACTTAAAGCCTTTGTTAAAGCATCATCATCTTTACTAACTACGGCACTTATTAATTCATAAATAGTAAAAATTACTACTAATAAAGGAGCAATAATTTTCATCACATTTAAAATAGATTCGATATCTTTTTTTAAAGTATCTCCTAATAAGCCTTCACAAACTTGATCATCAGAACCATATTCTTCAGTTGCCACGTCAGCATCATTATTTGTAGAATCATTATCTTCCTCTAATAAAACTTTATTAAAAGTAGTATCAGTAATATTATTTAAATTATTTGCCAAAACTATATTAGGGCTTATGAATAATGATGCAATAAAAAATATAAAAAGTAGAAATAATGTCTTTTTTTTCATAAAAACCTCTATCTAAGCCACTGGCATACAATAAAATTATACCATATAAAAAAACAACAGTAAAGTTGTTTTTTTATAATTCCTAATTACAATCCCAAGGTGATAAAACACATGTTTTGCATTGTTCAAAATTAGCTTTTGAAGAAGCAGTACCATATTCAGTTATTGCTGAAAATACCCACATGACTAAGGTCGGAATGAAAAATATAATAACCCCAGCTAAAGCTCTATATAACAATCTTCTTGTTTGGTCTTTAATTTCTTTATCTTCACTTGCTACTACTGCTTTACCAAAATCTATCATTCCATATGCAATAATTACAAGAGGTATACCTATTTTAAAGAATGTTAAAACCCAACCCACAAATTGTAAAATACTACTGGCTTGAGAACAAAAACCACTAACATCAATATCCATTTTTATCTCTCCTTTACTTCTATTTAATATTATAGTAAAAATCAATAAATGTCAATAAAACATTTATTTTTTTTGAAAAACATTTCCAAATATACCTGCATTTGGATTTTGTTTATGAAAACCCAATTTATATAAAAGAATATCTATAATTTGAATTCTTTCTTTTCGATCATTAAAATTAGGCATATTATAAAAAATTTTAAATTTAGTTTCAAATTCTATAGTCAGAATTTCCTCATCTTTTATAGCACTTCTATTTAATATGACTTTGCCGTTTTTTACTTTTAGGTAAATATTATTATCTTTTTTAATTAATTTATTAAGTTTTATCAATCCAGGATCTACTAAATATAATATCTCATCACAATAATCATAAGCTTCAAAGCCGTTTAAATCAATAACAATAATATCTATATTAGTGTATTCTTTAAACTTTAATTTTAAATCATCTATCGAGGTGCATAAAGTTAAATCAGAATCTCGAAAATAAACAAAATCTTGTTTATTCATTTCGATACCTTTAACACTATAATTTAATTTAAGTTGTTTAACTAACATATAAGCTAAAGTAGTAGCTCCAGCATGATCAGTTATATTTTGAACCCCAATTATTTTTTGGTTTTTATTTTTCTTATTAAAGGCAGTATTGTTTTCATTAAATATTTTAGATTCTTCTACATAGTTATCAACTCTGTAACTAGGATTTAATACATTTATAGATGATGATTGATTAACATACTTTTTTACATCTTCATATTGATTTGGATTATCAATAAGATAATTTATACCAGCAGCATTTCTGGTAAAATTATAATAACCATTTTCAACTAATATTCCTAAAAAACTATTGCTATTAATAACTTTACTATCATTTAATAATATAATA